>JBBDXZ010000099.1:1307-18967 GCA_040902075.1 Gemmatimonadaceae bacterium | reverse complement strand
GAGGCCTTCCCTCGCCCATTTCCGATTTCCGATTTCCCATTTCCCGTTGTTCAGGCCTCATGCCGCACCTCCACCGCCCCGTGCTTTCGGAGGATCTCGGCTGCCTCTTTCGCCCGGTCGGGCGACGTCGCCACCCACACGCCAAAGTCGCTGCCGCTGAATCGCGGATCGTAGCCGACGGTCATCGTGAGACGCGGGATGCGGGAGAGCGCGAAGAGCGCGAACACCGTCGCGAGCGATCCGACCATGACCATCATTTCGAAACCGAAGACGGTGTACGGCACCCAGGACGCGGTCGGTTTGTTGCCGACGACCAGCGGCCAGTACCGCGACGCCCAAATGGCGATCCAGTAGCCGATGGTCGCTCCGCACAATCCGCCAATGAGCGTGAAAATGCGAACGGGGCTCGGTGGCGGTTCGAGAGCGTGCTCGAACTCGTGCCTCGGTGTCGGCGTGTACACAGTGATGTCGTTGAATCGATTCCGACGGAGCTCTTCGATGGCTTCCACGGCCGAGTCGATCTCGGTGAAGGCGGCGATGATGCCCGGCATCAGTGCTTCCCTCCCGGGAGCTCGTGCTCACCGGTCACCTGCGGATGCGCGATCCCCTCGTCGCGACTGTGCTCGAACTCTTCGGGATGCGGATGCTTCCGTTTCGGAGGAACCACTTCCTTGAGCTCGGCGATCGCCATCACCGGCAGCTGCTTGATGAAGAGCAGGAACCACATGAAGAACCAGCCGAAGCTGCCGATGAGAATCGCATAATCCACCCACGTCGGCGCGTACGAGCTCCACTGCCACGGCTCGAACTCATGCGACAGCGACGGCACGACGATGACGAAGCGCTCGAACCACATCCCCAGGTTGATGAACAGCGAAAGGATGAACAGCCAAGTCGTATTGCGACGCACTTTCTGTGAGAACAGCGTCAGCGGCAGGACCATGTTGCAGATGATCATGATCCACGCGGCCCACGCCCACTGGCCGAACACGCGATTCCAGAAGTAGTCCTGTTCGTACTTGTTCCCGCTCATCCAGGCGATCTGGAACTCCGTCAGATATGCCAGGCCCACGACCATGGAGGTGAACAGGCACATCTTCGCCGCGGCATCGAGGTCATTGAGCGTGACGTAATGCTGCAGCTTGAAGTACTTGCGAATCGGGATGATGATCGTGAACACCATCCCGAGACCGGAGAAGATCGCGCCGGCGACGAAGTAGGGCGGGAAGATCGTGGCGTGCCAGCCTGGCGTGAGCGCCATCGCGAAGTCGAACGACACGACCGAGTGCACGGAGAGCACCAGCGGCGTGCTGAACGCCGCCAGGAACAGATAGGCGCGCGTGAAGTGCCGCCATTCGCGATCCGAGTTGCGCCATCCGAGTGACATGATGGCGAAGATCCGCTTGCGGACGGGATTGGTCTCGCGGTCGCGCAGGACCGCGATGTCCGGAATCAATCCGATGTACAGGAACGTGCTCGAGACCGTCAGGTACGTGAGGATCGCGAAGACGTCCCAGACCAAGGGGCTCTTGAACTGCGGCCAGATGAGGCGCCAGTTGGGATACGGAATCAGCCAGAAGAATTTCCACGGCCGTCCCAAGTGGAGAATCGGAAAGAGTCCCGCGGTCATGACCGCGAAGACCGTCATCGCCTCGGCGCATCGGTAGATGCTCGTCCGGAACCCGGCGCGGAACAGATAGAGAATGGCGGAGATCAGCGTGCCCGCGTGCCCGATGCCGATCCAGAATACGAAGGTGATGATGTACACACCCCACATCACCGGCGGGTTGTAGCCGGCTACCCCCAGCCCGCTGTAGATCTGGTACATCCACGCGGCAATGCCGATGAACAGACAGAGGATCGCGATACCCAGCAGCGCGAACCAGCCGAGCGTGGGCCTGAGCGTCGCGATGATTTCGCGATCGACCTGCTCGTAATCGCGAACGGCTGGGAGACGCACCGAGGCCGACGGGATGTTCGGCCGCTGCTCACTCGAGGGGACCGGCCTGGCGGCGGCAGCCATCAGCGTAGCGCCCCCGGGGCCCCTGCGCCCGACGGGTGATTCACCTTTTTCAGGTACACCACTGCGGTGTAGGTATTCAGCTCCTCGAAGACGTGGTACGCCCGCTCGTCCTCGATGAGCTTCGTCACCGACCAGTTCGCGTCCGATGCGTCGCCGAATACGATCGCGCGCGATGGACAGGCCGCGGCGCACGACACGGTAAACTCGTCCGGCACGAGCTCACGCTGCTCGAGCGCGGCGCGATTCTCCGCTTCGCGAATGCGCTGCACGCAGAACGTGCATTTCTCCATCACGCCCTTGCTGCGGACGGTGACGTCGGGGTTGAGCTGCCAGTTGAGCGGCTCCGGGAACGCATACTGCACGCGATCAGACTCGCCGTAGCCGAACCAGTTGAAGTAGCGAACTTTGTACGGGCAGTTGTTCGAGCAGTACCGCGTGCCGACGCAGCGATTGTAGACTTGAACGTTCAGGCCGTCCGGCGCTTTGTACGTCGCGTACACCGGACAGACCGGCTCGCACGGCGCGTTGCCGCAATGCTGGCAGAGCATCGGGACGAACCGCGCCTCGAAATCCTCGGTAAAACGTCCGTCCTCCGCTCCCTCGTAATAGCGCTCGAGACGGAGCCAGTTCATCTCGCGACCGCGCGTGATGTTGAAGCCCGGCTTTTTCACCGCGTAGACGACGCCGTTCTGCCAGGGCGCTCCCACCGTGGGAATGTTGTTCTCCGCGTAGCACGCCGTGACGCACGCCGAACAGCCGGTGCACCGCGCGAGATCGACCGTCATCGCCCACCGCCGCTGGGCCATCCGGGACGGATGCTTCGGGTCGTACATGCCGAGCAGCGTGCCTCTGTCCGCCGCCGTCGGGGCACCGAGCTCGCCTTGCGCATCCGCCGCCACCGGCGACCGCAAGCCTGGCAGGAATTCCTGCTTCGCGGCACCAGGAATCGTCCCGTGCGCCGCAAGGTCGTCCGCCTGGCCGATCTGATTCACGTCGATGGCGCGAGCAATGCCGCGATCGTGTTGACGCGCCGATCCTTCCGTCGAGACGAGCGTCTCGTGATCACCCGTCTTCTCGATGGAGCAGCGACTGGTGCCGATCAGCGCACCGGCGCTGTTGAGACGGGCCGACAGCAGGTCGAGGGCATTGGCGCCGACACCGCGCGCGTATCTGCCATAGCCCCATTGCGGCGCGGTGTCTTTGCCGTCGAACCACGTGGTCTGGGCCGGAGACGCGTGCCCCTGACCGAGCGCGATCGCCACCGTATCAGGCCGAATCCCGAGATAGACCAATGCCGGTACGCGCACGCTGCCGACGGCGGTCTTCACCTCGATGATATCACCGCGCTGAATTCCCAATCGCGACGCCGTTTCCGGGTGGATTTCCACCCAGGAGCTCCACAACACCTTCGTGACGGGATCGGGCAGCTCCTGCAGCCATGGTTTGTTGGCGCCCCGTCCGTCGCCAAGCACCGGCGATGGATATGTGACGAGGAAGTAGTCGCCGCTTGCCGCTCCCGCCGGGATCGGGATGGCCGCGCTCGTGGAGGACGTCGCGGTACGCGCCGCGACGCTGCCGCTCATGACGCCGCGAGCGAGCGCCGCCGAGAGCGCCTGAGCGTTTCCGCCACCGGGAAGACGCGCGCGCAGCCATGCGCCGTAGTCCGCTTGCGGATATCGCGCGGCCGTGGCGGCCTCCTTCTTCGAGACCGCGATCAGCACGTCGGCCGTCGAGCGCGTGCCGCCGAACACCGGATCCATCGCCGGCTGCTGCAGCGCGATCGTGCCGCGAACGGGCTCCGCGTCGCCCCAGCTCTCGAGAGCGTGGAGGTCGGGGAGCACGAGATCGCACAATTCCGTCGTCTCGTCCGGATACGGCGAGAAGCTGACCTTGAAGGGCACCTTCGCGAACGCCTCGGCGAAGTTCGCCGACTTCGGAAGTGCATAGGCGGGGTTGGGTCCGCGCACGAACACAGCGCCGACCTGGCCGGCGCGCATGCGCTCGACGGCAGCGAGCACGTCGTTCTGGCGCGCGATGCCGTCGTACGACGTAATCGCTTCGCCGCCGCGGCTGTGATTCAGCGCGCCGGCCGCGAGCGCCAGCTCCAGACCATTCTCGCCGCGGCCGCTCGCCATCACCAACGCGGGACGCGCTCCCGCGTATTCCTGCTGGAGCTGCTGGAGCGTTGCCGCTTGAACGCCGCCGGCCTCCGCCGCGGCGTTCGCGTCACCGCGGCCCTGGAGGAAATTCGCGATCGCGAGCTCTCCGCCCGCTTTGCACGCGATCCACTGGTCGGCGTTCAACCCCGTGAGCGAGCGGCGCGGACCGACATAGATGAAGCGCGGCGCGGTCGTGACCTTGGCGCGTGCCTCGGCGAAGTCCAGCTGATGCGGCACCGTCGCGCCCCATCCGTCGAGGAAATCGGCGCCGAAGGAGATGATCAGCCGCGCTTCCGCGAAATTCCATCGCGGCCAGGAGACGCCGTACGTCCGGCGATGCGCTTCGATCGCGCCGTGATCGGCCTCGAAGTCCACGCTGAGATGCGGACGCATCCCGTTGGACGCGAGCCATTCGTCGAGAAAGGCAGGGAAACTGCCGCTCTCGTGCTGATTGAAGAACACCGCGCTCGCCGCGACCCCGCGCCCCCGGACTTCGCCCAACCGCTGCGCCAGGAGATTGATGGCCTCGTCCCACGTCGCCGCGCGCCAACTGCCGCCAACCTTGATCATTGGCGTGCGGAACCGATCGGGGTTGTACAGGCCCTGCACCGCCGACTGTCCGCGGGCGCACAGGGCGCCGCGATTCAGCGGATGCTCCGGGTTCCCCTCGAGCTTGATGACACGCCCATCGCGCGTCTCCGCGATCACACCGCACCCGGCGGAGCATTCACGACAAAGCGTCGCGTAATACGTCGAGACGCCGGGAACGGTCTGGTCGGGCGAGACGAGATACGGGATCAGTTTGCCGGTCGGTTCCGAGCAAGCCGCGGCGCCCGCGGCGGTCCCGGCACCGAGAACTTTCAGGAACTCGCGACGCTTTACGCCCGCTAGTTTTGTGGGCTCGCTCATCTCAGTAGTGACAGTTGGCGCAGTCGTAGCGGGCGCGCTTGCGCTCAGCCGCCGGAGTGACGCTGCGGCTCGTGTCCATGGCGTAGCCGGTTGCGCGCTGCCCTTCGACGGGATCGTACCCGTTCACGTGGCACTTCACACACCAGCCCATGTTGAGCGAGGAGTACTGGTAGACGCGGTCCATTCTCTGGACTTGGCCGTGACAGGTCTGGCAGGTCACGCCGACGTTGACGTGCCGCATGTGCGGGAAACGCACGTACTCGGGGACTTTGTGAATCCGCACCCAGGGGATCGGTTTGCCGTGCCCGCCGCCGTAGTACTTCATGAGCTTCTGGATCTCGGGTCTCCCCGCGGCCACGACCAAGTGACAGCCCATACACGTGGACACCGCCGGCATTCCCGGATCGGGTGACTTGTTCGCGGTATTGTGGCAGTAGAGGCAGCTCATCCCGAGCCCACCCTGACTTGAATCTCCCGCGTGCTTGGGATGCGGAAAGTTGATGGGCTGAACCGGCTGCGCGTTTTGGGAGGATGAAGCGCCGCTATAGGCGGACAGGATGACGGCGCCGATAGCGAGGGCGAGCAGCCCAGGAATCGCGGTCCACTTCCGTCGCTGAGTCATCGCGAGGTGTGAATGTGGTCCCATCCCGCCCGCGGACGCGGGCACCAGACAGCCTTGTGAACAATTTCACAAACTCGGCCTGAAAATCTGTCCCACACCGTTCGTGCACGCAAGTCGGGTATCTCCCCGCCGGCGCGCACGGAAACTAATCAGGTCGTGCGCGTCGCGAAAATCCGCGGCCAAGGTCTTACGGCGGTTTATCCGAAGAGACGCTCCGGATCCGCGAGGTTCGCGTTCGCCAAATCATCCGGAAGCAAATCGAGATTGGCACGCGGATTCTGCGTGAGTCGCAGCGGCCACTGCGTGCCATACACGAACCGATCGCTGCCCATCGCGCGAAACAACTTCGCGAGGTGATCCTCGGGCGGACCCCAGACCCAGGAAAAATCCCAGACCACGCGCCGTTGTTCCTCGGGCGTGAGTCCCCAATGCACCTCCTCGATGAACTCGCGTCCGGCGGTGGTCACGATGAGCCGGACGCGATCACCTGCCCGCGCTAGCGCGCGAACGGCGGCCGCCTGAAGATCGCCAGCGACATCGAGTGGATGCCGCTGCCGCACATCCTCGAAACGCGTCGTCAGCATCAGCGCGAGCCGAGCCTCACCACAGGCAACCGCCAGCTCGCTCATTCCGGCGTCGCCGACCCCGAGCTGCCACTGCGCCGGATACGCGCGAACCGCCGGAGCGCCGGCGTCGTGCGCGAC
Source organism: Gemmatimonadaceae bacterium (assembly GCA_040902075.1). GTDB lineage: Bacteria > Gemmatimonadota > Gemmatimonadetes > Gemmatimonadales > Gemmatimonadaceae > DASPMP01. The sequence goes on along the minus strand of JBBDXZ010000099.1, from coordinate 12,550 downwards.
TTTCAACGCGCCTTCCCAATTGGGCCAGTCGGGGCGAATGGTCGGTACCGGACGCAACTTGGCGCTGTAGGCCTGAAGGCCGGTGTAGAGCTGCGCGTTTCCCGCGCTCGGATCGCGGTAGAAAGCCGAGGGCAGATGTCCGACCCACGCCCCGCTCAGCCCTTCACGCTCCAGCACGCGCTCGAGGACTTCAGGGTCGGGATGCGGGATAAATCGGTAGGGATACGGTCCGATCAACGCGTTGACGTCGATCATCGAACAGCCGGCTCTCGGCTTCGGCTCTCGGCTTCGGGCAAGCGCAGGCCAAACACGCGCGCGGCATTCCGCCATCGGATGTCTTGAACGTCTTCATCGGACGAGAGTCCCGTGTTTTCCAGTGCCCGCAACTTGGCGAGCCCCGTCTCCATCGTGAGATCGCATCCCCACAACAGGCGCCGCGAGCCGAGCGCACCGACGGCTTCGTCGAGCATTCCGCGATCCACTCCGCTGCCCGACGTATCGGCCACGATGTTCTTCATGTCGCGAATTGCCGCGAAGGTGTGCAGATAGTCCCCTCCCCCACCGATGTGCGCGAGGATGAACGTCACGCCGGGATGACGGCGCGCCAGTCGGGCCAGGTCAGCGCCGTCGGAGATTTCCTGGCTCGGCCACTCTCGGCGGCGATGCTGCCAGATGTGATGCAGAATCGGAAGGCGTTGCTTGGCCGCCAACTCGCAGATCGGATCCAGCAACGGATCGTCGGCGCGCCGGCTCGCGAGGAGCTTGACTCCGACGGCGCCGCCTTTGCGCGACACGCATCGCTCGATCTCCTCGAGAGCGTGGGTCGTGTAGTTGGGATTCACCGTCACCAGCATGCGAACGCGGTCCCCTTCACTCTCGCAGAGCGCGAGCATCGCGTCATTGCCGAGCGTCGCGTCGCGCGGCGACGGGAAGTACGTCGGGGAGCTAAAACCGTGGGTGCCGAGGATCGAGGCGACGTGGCAGGTGATTCCCATGCGCGCGCCGGCGCGGAACCGAGCGGCATTCACGTCCTTCCAGTCCGATCGCCCACACTTCGCATGCAGGAAGTGCGCGTGCGCGTCGATGAGCGGGGGGGTGGACTCACTCACCGGCGTCACGCACTCCCCTCGCTCTGCCCTTCTCGAACCGCCACGAACGCCGCGCTCGCGCCCGATTCGATTTCGCGGATCGCGTCTTCGTCGTGCGCGACCGCCGCAAAGTTGTACGCGCCGCGCTTGAAGAGCACCCCGTTGCGGGCGGCCGACAACAAGAACGCCGTCTCGGCGGCTGGGTCATCGAAGCGAAGCAACCACATGGGATCGATGCCATCGATGGTGACGCCACCAACGCCGCTCGCCTCCAAGGCCTGGCCGACGACCTGACGCATTTCGGCGCCGATGCTCCAGAGCGAATGGCAGATATCCGCCTGCTCGTGCCACGCGAGCATCGCGCCCGCGGCGGCAAGCGCTCCTGTCTCGCTGGCGAGCGTCGATGAAATCCAGGTTTTCTCCGACGCGTCCATCAGCGCCGCGTTCCCACAGACAGCGGCGATCGGATAGCCGTTGGCCATCGCTTTCCCGAACGCGGCGAGGTCGGGCGTGATTTCGGCGTACTGCTGGAAGCCAGCGGTCGCGATGCGAAATCCCGTCTTGATCTCGTCGAACACGAGCACCGCCCCACTCTGGTCGCACAATTTCCGGGCGCGCTCGATCCATTCTTTCGATGGAAGCCGCTCGATCACGGGTTCCAGCACGATGGCGGCCAGTGAACCGCCGGCATCCGACACGGCGCGCTCGAGCGCCGGGACGTCGTCGAACGGAATCGAGCGAAAGTTCTGCTTCGTGCCGGCCGGAACGCCGGCGGCGTCCGACCACCAGTCGTGCCAGCCGAAGTAGCCGCACCCGATGACGGTGTCACGCCCGGTGTACGTGCGGGCGATCCGGACGGCCGCGCTCACCGCGTCGGCCCCCGTCTTGAGAAACTGCACGCGCTCGGAGCACGGGATCATGCCGCAGAATCGCTCGGCCACCTCGACCTCGAGGGCGGGCGGCAATCCGGCGACCGAGCCATTCGCCAAAGCCTCGATGACGGCGCGCGTGAGCTGCGGCTCGGCATAGCCGAGCGCCACGCTGCCGAGCGCCATCGTGCAGTCGAGAAGCGTCTCCCCGTCAGTAGTCACCAGGTGGCACCCAGCCGCCTTGACGAAGTGCGTCGGCGCGCCATCTGCGGTGCCATACAGCGCCTCGAGCCGCTTGCTGCCAGTGGAGGCTCCTCGAGGAATGACGCGCCGGGCGCGAGTTGCCCAATCCTCGGGACCCTCCGTCGCGGAGTCGACGTCCTCGTCGACGGCGTCGGGCTCCGCCTCGGGCTCCTCTCGAGACGCCGGGGCGGCGGGGGCAGGCTGTTTTCCGAAAAGCCGAGAGAACACCATGGTCAAAAAGAGAACCCGCGGACGTTCCGATTCAAGTGCGCGGCCGCTCCATGTAACGAATGACCTCGATGGCCATCGCCCGAATCAGGGAAAGCTCGCGCGCGTCAGGGGACGCGCGAACGGTCAGCGATCGCACCGTGCGCATGATGTGCTCCACCTGACGCGTCTTGAAGAACTCGATGGCCTGCAGCGAACGCTCGACGTCGGCAAAGTACTGCTCGAGCTGTGCTTCGGTCGCCGGCGGCGCGTCTTTCCGCGGCGGGGCGATCGCGCGCGTTGCATCCCCCGCGGCGAGATGCAGCTCGTAGAGGCCGATGAGCACCGCCTGGGCCAGGTTCATCGACGAATGCCCCGTCGTGGGAATCACGACTGCCGAGTGCACGCGATCGAGAATGCCGTTCGGGAGCCCGCTGTCCTCGCGACCGAACACCATTGCGACCGGCCCCTCGGCGGCGGCGGCCAGGATCTCAGCCGCAGCCTGCTTGGGATCGATGACGCGCCACTTCGCCGCTCGACGGCGCGCGGTGAAACCCACGAGACGTACGCAGTCTTTGACGGCTTCGTCGAATTCGTCGAACACCTTGATGGCGTCGATCACGTCCCGGGTATTGTGCGCGATCCCCTCGAGCCGATCCGCTTCGTACGGAACGGGACGGACGAGGCGGAGATCGGAAACTCCCATGTTCTTCATCGCACGGACGGAGGCGGCGATGTTGACCGGGTCCTGCGGCTCATGCAGCACGACGGCGACGCGGGTCAGCGGCGCTGCGGTCACCGGACCAGCACCAGCGGAATGAGCCGCGCCGGATCGTGCCGATCGCCGCGCAGATACACGAACTCGCCATGCGCGCCGCTCATCACGAGCTGGCCGCGACGACGCAGGCGCTGCGATGTCGTCTCGTTGACGATGAGGTCCACGTCGATTGGGTACTCTCCGGTCGGATCGGCGTCGGGCAAGGGCAGCTCAATGCGCATTTCGTATCCGCCTTTGTATTCGCGCCAGCGCGCCTCAGGCGGAATCAAGACGCCCCAATCCGTGATCGGACGCACGCGGACACGGTCCTGATCTGCCTCCGGCACGAGCATCCAGGCGCCGCTCCCCTCGGGGAGTCGGGCATAGAGCTGCAGACCCGCGCCCATTGTATCCGCGTATTCGTTGTCGTACGGATTCGCCGCGTCCGCCCGCACGAAGTGATGTTCCCCTGCCCTCACATGAGCGTGCACGATCAGGCGGCGATCGCTCGCGCCGAACGCGAGCGTCGCGCGCGGCGAGCCCGCCGTGCTCCAAGGATCCTCCGAGCGGCGGTAGTGCGGCTCGCCGAGCTCGTACACGAGCAGCTTGGAACGTTCTGCGGGCGGGAGCTCCGACAGCCAGGCATCGGGGATCTTCGAGCGACGCAGGACCACTGGAGCCGGCGACGCCACCGGCCGCTGCCGTCGCGCGTCGGCGCGGGGACGCCAGCCGGCGAGATCGATGCTGCTGCGCGCGGAACCGGCGAACAATTCCACGTGCCAACCCGCTTCGTCGCGTCGATGGGTGTGCCGCTCGCCGTCACGGCACTCGATCCTGATCGTTTGGTTGTCGATGCGCGCGCGCACCACGTTCGAGCTCCAGGCCAGCAGGGATCGAAAGCTCCCTTCGCGCCCTTCCGCGCGCATCACATAGAACGGACGGAGGATCGAGGGCGGCTGACCGGGCCCACGCGCGGAGAACAGCGTGACGTCACGGTCGGCGATGAACGTTGCACGCAGATCGCGCCCGTCGGACGCCACCTCCAGGCTCAATTCATTGTTCGCTGCGAGACGGGTCGCGCGGCTGTCACAGACGTAGGAAAAACCGTCCTCCATCCCCTGGCCGCCGTCGAGCGCCGCCGGTAGAAAGGTTCCCTTGTCGGCCGCCGCATCGAGATGCCAAGGCAAGTCGACACTCACGTCCCGCGGCGCCTCCCATCGCAATTCGTCGATGAGGTAGTCAGGGGTCACGACAACCGCGCGTTCGAGACGCACACCGGTATCCGGAAAGCTGACTTCGGCGACGACCCAGCCGAGTCCCTCGCGTTCGTCGTGAGCGCGCAGGATACCGTCACGACTGGGCTGCGACTGCCCGTTCACGAGGGGCGCATTGTGCGCGAGCGTGCTGCGATACCAGTGCAGCGACGGATCGACATACGAGCCGGTTCCCAGGTCGTCGAGCCAGCGCGTGGACCCTTGCGCGAACGTCAGGTTGAGTCGGTCGGGATGTCCGTGACCGCCGCCCGATTGCCCGTAATCGATGGCGACATACAGATCGTCGGCGCGGCGAAAGACCGCCAGTCCCTGCTCCTCCAGCAGTGCCGATCGGGGCCGCGCCGCGCCCAGCACGGGCAATTCGGGCAGTTCGGGGAGCGCGTACAAAAGCGCGCGCCATCCGAGATCCGCTCGCGTGAGCGACGACGGCGGGCCGTTGCGCTCGACGTCCGCGGTAGACCGCGCGCGCCCGGTGTCGCGTCGCTCGTGGCCGGGCTCGTAGCAGCGAGCGAGGGCGCCGGCGAGAAGCGGATCGCGCCGTCGCGCGAAACCCAACTCCGTGAGCTCCGCCATGCGCCACTGCCGCAGCGAGACCGCGTATTGGGAGTCCTTGCGCGACGGCATCGTGAAGTCGGGGAGCGCGGTGAGAAAAGGCGCCGCGAAAGCGCGCTGAAATCGGTCCTGGAGCTCCTTCGGAACGTCGCGGCCCCGCGTCTCGCACAGCGTGACGCAATACCACAATCCCCGGAGGGCGAACTGGTGGTAGTTCTCTCCCTCATACCACGTGCCATCGGACAGCAGCGCGTCCGACAAATGAGCGACGAGGCCCGACCCGCCATCGATCAGTCGATCGAACGCGCGCGAATCTCCGCGAAGCGCGGCAGCCGCGAAGAGCGCGGCATTGTTCCACACCTGGCGATTCGACATTCCCTCGTCGTACTCCGCGATCAATGCGCTGCTCGGCTCGACGATGCGGTCGCGCGCGAGATCGGCGGTCGTCTTGTCCCCGGCGAATTCGAGCAGGTCCGCGGCCACGCAAATCTGCAGCAGCCAGATCGACTCGAGATATGTGCTGAAGAACAGCCGGGTGGGTCCCAGCACGTTGTCGCGATTGGGATATTTCAGATATCGCTCCGCGTATCCCCCGAGAATGTCTCGCGCGAGCGACGCATGACGCGCATCGGCGCCCAGGCCGTTGAGGAGCGCGGCGTGGACGGCGCGCTCCGCCAGCCACAATTGATACGACGTAATCCAGGCCCGGTCGTGCCACTCGCCCTTGTGGATCCTGTCGCACGCCGGGCAGCGATGCCGGTGGGGAGACCACGGATCGAAATCGAGCGTCGCTCCGTCCAGCTCACATCGTCCACCGGCGCGAGATAGCAGCGCCTTCGCCTCCGGGATGTATGGCGGCCGGCCGAGCAGCGGTTCGAGCTCGGAGCGCAGCGACTCGTGCAACGGGGCGAGTGGTCCACCGGCCGCCTGGCGCCGCTCGTCGAGCTTCCCATCCGGCAGCAGAATCACGTCAACGCCCGGCGACGGGGTTACTCGATACGGGGAAATCCCCCGTTGTCCACCGAGCGACAGTCACGAGCTCGCCGCGAAGATCCATTCGCACGTTGCGCATTCGGGACGAGACGCCCTGGAGTCCGCGCGAATGATACAGCCAGGCGACCGGCGCCTGGCGCGCGAGCTCCGCTTGAATCTCGCGCCATGCATTTCGCAAGCCGGCTTCGGAGAGGGCGCCTTGAGCCTTCGCGAAGAGCGTATCGAGCGTCCGCGAATGAAAATCGGCATAGTCGAGTGAGGATCCCCGCTGCCCCGATTCAAACATCGCGCGCAGATACGCCAGGGAGAGGTCGCCGGGGACGCCGGTGACGAGCAAGTCGAACGCTTTGGGTTTTGCGCGAGCGCGCGTCAGGAACGCGGCGAGCTCGAGTTGTCTGATCTCCAGACGGATTCCTCGCTCCGCGAGATCAGCCTGAATCAGCTGTTCCACGGCATTGTCACCGCTGCCAACCGTCAGGAGCTCGACGGAGAACGCACGCTCCCGCGCTCGCCATCCGTCGCGCCCGCGCTTCCATCCCGCCGCATCGAGCAAGGAGTCGGCGCGAGCGGCGTCGCGCGCGATCGGAGCCCGCAGCGCCAGCGGATTCTCCGGAGGCACGGGTCCGGAAGCGGGCGTGCCGAATCCCGCGAGCGCCGCCTCGATGAGACGCTTTCGATCGATGGACAAGTCCACCGCTCGGCGCACTCGAACGTCGTCGAAGGGCGCCCGATGAACGTTGAACACCAGCGCATTGGAGAACAGCACCGGATAATCCATGACCTCGATCGCGGGATCGCGCTCCGCGAGCGCCGCCATCGTGGGGGCGATTCCGGCAAAATCAAGATCTCCAGCGGCCAGTCCGGCAAACTTGGTCGTGGGTTCGTCAACCACCGCCACCACGAGCTCGCGGATTCGTGGCGCGCCGCCCATCGATGCCGGAAATCGTGCGTTGCGCTCGAATCTCCACCGCTGCCCCGCTCGGCGATCCACGAAGCGAAAGGGACCGTTCCCGACCGGCTCCATGCTGAACGCGGCACGGCGCATGTCGGCCGGAGCGACGCTCCGGAGCCTGTGCGCCGGCACGATCGGCAGCTCCGCGAAAATCGAAGGCAGATCGCGCTGAAGGATCTTGAACCGAACGACCAGGGTGGTATCGCTCAGCGCGATGACGGTGTCGACCGACGCGAAGTCCGTCGCGCGCGCGAACCCCGTCCGGGAATCACGCGCCGTGAGCACCGTGTAGGCGACGTCGTGTGCGGTGGTGGGCGTGCCATCGTGCCAGTGGAGAGTCGGCTCCAAGCTCATCGAGAGTGAGCGGCGATCGGCGCTCCAGGTCCAGGCACGCGCATAATAAGGTTGCGGCACGAGCACGCTGTCGTATCGAAAAAGCGTAACGAAAAGCACGTGACGCTGAACCTGGCGAGACAGTGGATGAATCGTGACGAGTGGGTTGGCGGATTCGAGATCGGTCCCCGAGGCGTACACGACGACGTCGGCCGGCCGAGGGGACGGCCCACAACCGAGAAGCGCCGCGATCGCGACCGCAACGATTGACGCGTCGAAGCGAGCCATCATAATCCAGCCGTGCCAACCATCATGCTCGTGCGACGGATCGGAGGCGCCGCCCTCCTGCTCTGGCTCGTCGTCACGCTCACGTTCGTGCTGATCCGTGTCGCGCCAGGCGATCCGGCGGCGTTCCTCATTCCTCCCGGTGCGTCGGAGGCGGACGCGGCTCGTGTGCGCGCCGAGTTGGGACTCGACCGTTCCATGTTCGTGCAATATGCACGTTGGCTCCTGGCCATGCTGAGCGGTGATCTGGGGACGAGCTTTGCCTCCGGACGCGCCGTCTCGTCGTTGTTGGCCGAAGCCGCGCCGATTTCGCTCCTGCTGGGCGGCGTTTCGCTCGCGCTGACGTTTGTCATCGGCGTGCCCGTCGGGATGCTTCAGGCGTCCCAGCGCGGGCGACCGACGGATCGCGTGCTAACCATCCTGACCACCGCCATCTATGCGGCGCCGTCGTTCTGGCTGGCGCTCGCGCTGGTCGCGGTGTTCACGTACGGCGCGGCGAGCATGGGGCTTCCCGCCGGCTGGCGTCTCCCGGCGTTTGGCATCCGGACGCCGGGTGTGGCGCTCGAAGGATGGGCGGGCATGGTGGATGTCATCCGCCACTCCATTCTTCCAGTCGCGATCCTTGCCGCGGTCGGCGCGGCTGGAATCGCCCGCTATGCTCGCACGAGCGTCGCCGACGTCCTGCGGTTGGACTTCGTGCGCACCGCGCGCGCGAAGGGACTGCGAACCCGTACGGTGTACGCGCGACACGTTCTGGCGAACGTGCTGCCCCCATTGGTCGTGCTCTTTGCGCTGTCGCTTCCCGGACTACTCGCGGGATCGATCTTCGTCGAGTCCGTGTTCGCCTGGCCCGGCCTCGGACGAGCGACGCTCACGGCGATCCTGGCGCGGGACTACCCCGTGGTCATGGGCGCGACTGTCTTCTACGCCGCCGCGGTCATCGTTGCGAATCTCGCGGCCGAGCTGGCGCTGCCTCTGCTGGACCCACGTCGGGAGGCGGCGTGAAGGAATCGCTCGAGATTGTCGCGAGGGACAAGACCATGACGGCGGCGATCGGGATGCTGATCGCGCTCGCGCTGGCGTGCGTGCTCATTCCCCTCTTCGCGCAGAACGACCCGCTGGCCATCACGGATGTGCTTTCCCTTCGACTGCTACCGCCATTCTCCCGCGACGCGGACGGCCACCTGCATCTGCTCGGTACCGACCGCTTTGGCCGCGATCTCTTCGTCCGCATGATGTTGGCTGGCCGAGTGTCGCTCGCCGTCGGCGTCGCCGGCTCGGTGATCGCGGCGGCGTTGGGAACTCTGGCGGGCGCGGTCGCCGCGTGGCAGGGCGGTTGGATCGATCGCGTGTTGATGGGTCTTGCCGACGCGCTGCTCTCGATCCCGCGACTCGTGTTGCTGCTCGTGTGCGCGGCGTTATGGCAGCCGGGACTCTCCACCGTCGTCGTGGTGCTCGTCGCGACGGGATGGATGGGAGTGGCGAGGATGATTCGGGCGGAAGTGCTCGGCGTCCGCTCGCAACCGTACGTACACTCCGCGGTCGCGCTGGGCGTGAGGCCGTGGCGTGTGCTCTGGCGACACACGCTGCCCAACGCCCTCGGACCCGCGATCGTCGCGACCACGCTTGGTGTCGGCAACGCCATCCTGCTCGAGAGTGGCCTGTCGTTTCTCGGGCTTGGCATTCAGCCGCCGAGGCCGAGCTGGGGAAACATGATCGCCGGCGGCCGCGATCTGATCGTCACGGCGCCTTGGGTGGCGATCGCTCCCGGATTCGCGCTGATCGCGACCGTGCTCGCGGCAACGCTCATCGGCGACGCGTTGCGCGATCGTCTGGCGGGCGAGCGCGGTGCCCTGCGCCGCGACATCGCGGAGCGCGTCTAAGCGGCATCAACACCACAGCAGAGACCACGATGGCCGGAACGCTGAGGGAACGCTGCCGGAACGGGCTCTCCCTACGTTCTGGTAATGATTCTCGCAAAGTCGACCCCATGTTGACCACCATGCGAAGAGAGTCGCTGGTCGGTTCTACCGTCGGCGGCTACCTGCTCGAGGAGAGGGTCGGCGCGGGAGGCACCGCCGATGTCTTCCGCGCGACGCACAGCCAGCACGGAACAGTCGCGCTCAAGATTCTGCGCCGGCGCCTGCGCGCCGACCCCGTCGCCGTACGCCGCTTCCTGCGCGAGGCCCGGTATGGCGAGCGCGTGGTACACCCGAACGTGGTCCGCACGATCGAGCGTGGCGAGGACGGGCCGCTGCACTTCCTGGCGCTCGAGTGGGCATCCGGCGAGCTGCTCGAGGCGTACGCCCGTCGCGCGGGTCCCATGCGTGTCGCCAACGTGGTGGACATCGTGTTCGAGATCGCGGTCGCCGCGCAGGCGACGCACGACGCGGGCATAGTCCATCGGGATCTGAAGCCGGACAACGTCATGTTCGAGATGGCGACGCGCACGATCAAGCTGCTCGATTTCGGCATTGCGACGGCGGTCAACGTGTCTCCCGACGAGCGGCTCACCCACGAGGGCCATTTCGTCGGAACGCTGCTGTACCTGCCGCCTGAGGCGTTGGACGGCAGGATGGTGACGGCGGCAGCCGATCAATACAGCGTTGCCGCGATCGCATACTTCCTGCTTTCGGGATGTCTGCCTTACACCGCGAGGACGCCGCGGGCGATGCTCCGTCAGCTCACCACGGAACCGCCGGTGCCACTGAACGCCGCGCGCGAGGGACTCCGGTTCAGTGATGAGATGGAGTGCGTCGTGATGCGCGCGCTCGCAAAGGAACCGGCGAAGCGCTACGCGAGCGTGATGGAATTCGCGACTGCCTTTCGGCGCTGCGTTTCAGCGGCGGCGTGATATCAATGATGCGGCAGGCGCGCGCAGCGAGCCAGCCGCTTTCCGACAGGAGCGCCGTCGGCTGCAAGTGTTACCCATGTTCCCGGACACTTGTGTTACCCATCAACCCGGCTGTTCACTGCGCCATCAACCGTAACCGTGATATTGAATCCAACGACCTGAGTCATCACGTCCGCCTAGGGTTCCAGCGGATGAGCTCCGAAGTCTCGAATCTCGGAATCCCAAGTCATGGTGCTGGGGCTGCTGGCGGCGCCAGAGATGCTCATGGAGAAACATCGGCGTACAGTGCGGCCCGACAATGTCTTACCAGGCGAGCCGGCTCCCAACGAGCCGTTGTGACGTTGTGAGCTGTTTTGGCATGTATGTGGATTGTTTCCGGATGCATGTGAAAAGTTTCCGCCTGCACGTCCGCTGGCTGGGCCTGCACAGGCACTTGCGCGGCCTGCAAGTGTCCGGTTTGGACCTGCAGGTCGTCGGATTGGAGGTGCAACTGTTCTGGCGCGGCCTGCTAGCGCGCTGCCGCTCCCTGCAACCGCGCAAATGCGGCCTGCTACTGCGAAGATTCCGCCTGCGAGTGAAAAGATTCGGCCTGCGACTGAAGAGATTGGCCCTGCAACTGAAAAGATTGAGCCTGCAGGTCAAGGGATTGGGCCTGCAAGTCGCCGACTCCGGCCTGCGAGTGACTTGCCGCGTGCGCGCGGTGAAAAGTTTCCACATTGCGGTTGCGTGACTGGCGGTCACGCTCCGTTGCCTGACTCGCGGTGTTGAGAGTTTCGACGTGCGGGTCGCGTGACTGGCGGTCACGCTCCGTTGCCTGCCTCGCGGTGTTGAGAGTT
>JBBDXZ010000099.1:0-1207 GCA_040902075.1 Gemmatimonadaceae bacterium | reverse complement strand
CGCGTGACTGGCGGTCACGCTCCGTTGCCTGCCTCGCGGTGTTGAGAGTTTCGACATGCGGGGCGCGTGACTGATGAGCGGGCTCCGTTGGCTGACTCGCACCTCGAAACGTTTCCATATCGCGATCGCCTGATAGGCGCTCATGCTATCCGGACTGGCGCCCGTGCCCCAAAAACGAATGGGCCGAATGAGCGTTCGCTCGTTCGGCCGACTCGTTCAGTTCGACTACTTCGTGCTAGTGGAGGCGCGGGGATTCGAACCCTAAGGGTCTCAGAAATCCTCGCGCTCTGCTGCACCACACGCACACAAAGGCAGGGTTAAGCGCGGACCGGGTCTTCCGCGCCGTGCATCGTGCCTACGGAATTGCAGCGCATAAGGCACACTTAAGGCACACCTGCGGCGTCAGGAGGCAAAGCCGCTCGCACTTTGATCGTAGACGCTGACGCCCTTTCGGGCTTTAGGACCTGGAGGTCAGCGGAGGAGCAATAGGAAGATGTTGTTCTTCGGAGACTCGACGGAAGCCTAGCTCAAGACCTGAATCCAAGGCGGGCTCGAAAGCTTCCTGCTCAATCTTAGCACCAGCGCGCAGCGCTTCCGCGCAGGCGAGTGCGTGTCCACCAGGGTCGCGCGCTGTGTCGCGCCCGATATCTTCGATTGTTTGCTCCAGTGCTCGACGATCACTCAAAGTGAGCGGCTTGCCCGCCTGTCGGGAAAGAGCTTTCTGCACCCAGGCTGCCGTCGTCCGCCACCACCGGGAATCGCGCCTACCGCTAGCATCCATTCACGAGCGCGTCGCGGCATACTCACATCTAGGGCCCGAAGCTCGTGCGCAAACACCTGGACGTGTTTACGACTGGCCTCATCAAGAACGACCAAATCCGTGTAGCCAACCTCGAGAACTTGCCCCTCGATGTCACTACCGTCGACGCGCTGGATGCGAACGCAAAGACCCGGTGTGCGTTCGACTAGGTTCGCGAGGTCATCGAAGGAGCGAGCGAGAGTCGTCTCAGCGGACATCATAAACGCCATGCGTTTCAGCTGCGGCGCACCATCATAGTCGCGGTTGGCGAGATAGTCGCGGTTGGCGAGCGGAGCGAGCCAGCCGCTTCCGAAGCTCGCGCCGCCAGCTGCAAACGCCCGTTATGCCGCCCACACGCCAGCGGTTCTAGTGAGGTGTGATAACACGACCTTCTATCGGCGCCACGCC
>JBBDXZ010000098.1:0-19357 GCA_040902075.1 Gemmatimonadaceae bacterium | reverse complement strand
GAACGAGCTGGCCATCGCCGCGATCTCGCTCCACGCGTTGATGCGCCACCAGAACCAACGCAGCAGGTAGAGGAGCCCGGTGCCGGCACCCACGGACATGAGGAGCTCGAAGCTGGCGCGCGCGGTATCGAGAACGAAGGTCAACGCCCCGGCGAGGACCATGAGCAGCGCGGTGACGAGGCGTCCGATCAGGACGTAGTGCTTCTCGCTCGCGCCCGCGTTCATGAACTGGCGGTAGAAGTCGTGCACGAGATACGACGTGCCCCAGTTGAGGTGCGTGGACAGCGTCGAGACGTACGCCGCGAGGAGACCTGCGACCATGAGACCGAGGAATCCCGCCGGGAGGAACGTGAGCATCGCCGGGTAGGCCATGTCGTGGCCGATGAGAGCGCGATCCACGTTCGGAAAGGCGAGCTCGATGTCGGAGAGCTGGGGGTACACGAGCATCGACGCGAGCGCGACGATGATCCAGGGCCAGGGGCGGATTGCGTAGTGCGCGACGTTGAAGAAGAGCGTCCCCTTGAGCGCGTCGGCCTCGGACTTCGACGCGAGCATGCGCTGGGCGATGTAGCTGCCGCCCCCCGGCTCCGCCCCCGGGTACCACACCGACCACCATTGCACGCTGAGCGGGATGATCAGCACGGTTAGCGTGAGCGTCCAGTCGCTGAAATCCGGGAGGAGATTGAGCGTGCTCACGTCGATCTTCGAGACCAACCCGGAGAGGCCGCCGACCTCGGGCTGTTCGAGCGCGAAGTACGCCGCGGCGAAGGAGCCGGCCATGGCGATCCCGAACTGGATGAAGTCCGTCACCAGGACGCCCCAGAGTCCCGACGTCGCGGCGAAGGCGACGTTGAGCACCGCGCAGATGAGGAGCGTCTGCCACATCGGCCAGCCGAGGATGACGTTGGCGATCTTCGCGGCGGCGAGGTTCACCGACGCCATGATGATGCAGTTGAAGAAGAGGCCGAGGTACAGCGATCGAAACCCGCGAACGAAGCGCGCCGGCTTGCCCGAATACCGCATCTCGTAGAACTCGAGATCGGTCAGCACGCCGGAGCGGCGCCAGAGGCGGGCGTAGAAAAACACCGTGAGCATCCCCGTGAGCAGGAATGCCCACCAGAGCCAGTTGTTCGCGACGCCGCGCTCACGCACGAAGTTCGTGACGAGGTTGGGGGTGTCCGTGCTGAACGTCGTCGCCACCATCGATACGCCGACCAGCCACCACGGCGCGGCGCGTCCGGAGGTGAAGAACTCCGCCGTGCTCGTTCCCGCGCGCTTGGCGAGGAGGACCGCGGGAAGGAAGGAAATCGCGATCGAGAGGACGACGATGACCCAGTCGAGGGCGGTGAGCCGCATCGGTCAACTATATACTTCGTGAATGCGGAAAGGGTTGGTTACAGGCGGCCCGGGATTCATCGGGTCTCACGTCGTCGAAGCCTTTCTCCGCGCCAACGAACCCCGATGCGCCGTACGGAAACGCCACGCAGCCCATTCCCGACGTGGACTTGCGCAAGGGACCGGAGCTCACGGTTAGCTGGATTGAGAGCCGAGATACCGCGCTACGGTCCTGAGCGCGGACGCCGAGGCGGCGGCGCCGGTGCCGAGATCGAGGTTAGAACCCGCCGCTCAGGCGACCGACGCGGATGTCCTGTGCGCCGGCACGCACGCCGAGTCCGACGCTGAGTCCGAAGACGATGGCCGTGCCCAGCCCGATGAACGGAACGATCGTGAGCGGCATCATGATGGCCCACGCGACGAGACCCGCGATGATCGGCGCCTTCATCGTCTGAACGGCGTCCACGTACTTGAGTCGGTCGCGGACATACTTGCGCGCCACCCCGTAGCCGAACGCCGTCAAGACCAGCGAGATGCCGATCGAAATCAATGTGAACATCAGCTCGCCCACGATCTCTCCAGTTCAAATGGTTCTGTGTCGCCGTACGCCCGTGCAGAATATAGAGTTTCAGCGAGCCCTGCTCTGGTAGTATCTACAGTCCCCGCATAGTTTTGCGACACCTTACATGTTCACGCTCCGTATCGTCCGACACGATCGTAACGAACAGGTTCTGGCCGAATGCCAGAGTGCCTGCGTTCCCGCGCGCGGCGAGGTGCTGCAATTGGACACCATCGATCGCGACGGCGAGAAAAGCCGTCCGAGCACGATGTGGCGTGTCGTGGGCGTGACGCTGCACGTGCCGTCCCTCGCGTCCAATCGCCCCAAAGATGGCTCGGCACTGGTCGTCCAGTTAGTCGAGGTCAGCGTGCTGCCCGATGTGGCCGTGCTGCACGAGCTCTCGAGCGCGGCGCAGGAGATTCTGTCTGAATCTCGGATGTAGCGGTTTCCGACGCAGGCCGGCATGACTCCCGACCGGCAGGCGGACGCGAGCAGCGTCTCCCCAGCTTCCCCGTACATCCGCACCACGACGCTCCCACCGCATTTGGTGGCGTGGCAGTTACCGCCTGCCTGGTCCTGGGGTGCGGAGGGCGTGTTCTTCGAGCACCGGCACTACCAGGAGCTCGTGGATGCGCTCGGCCGCTCGTTGTCGCTCGTGAGCGCCCCTGAAGCGAAACATGCTGGCTGGCTCGAGTCGGAGGCGCGGCACCTCGCGCACCGCAATCATCCGGCGATTCCGACGACGTACCACTATTGGGCCACGTACAGCGAAGCGCGTCGCGGACCCGGCTATCTGCGCCGGTGGATCGCCGGTGAGACGATCGGCACTCGTCTCGCACGCGCGGGGCCGTACGACATCCCGGGGATGATGCGGCTGCTGCGTGACGTTGGTTCCGCCCTGAGCTATCTCCATGACGGCGGCCACGTCCATGGCAACGTGTCGCCGGAAACGGTGTGGACCACGCCACTGGGACGAATCTGGCTTCTCGGTTGGCATTGGGCGGTGCCTCTCACGGACATCCCGGACACTCTCGCGCCGGCCGCACAGTGGGCGCCGAGTCCCCATGAGTGGGTCGACAGCGGATGGCGTCCCACCGCGACGAGCGATCAGTGGCAATTGGCGGCGCTGTGCTTCGCCGCGCTCACCGGCGAAGCGCCGCCATCGGACAATGCACCGCCCCTCTCACTGGTGCGGCCCGACTGCCCGAAGCTATTGGCGGCGGTGATCGATCGCTCGCTCGCCACGAATCCGGCGGATCGTTTCCCGAGTGTCTCGGCGATGCTGCGCGCGGCCGACCGGGTCATGGGCGGCCGGTCCACGGTACTGACGAGCGGCGAGGTTTTTGTCTCGGGGACGCACGATACCGAAGAGGTGCGGCTGCGCTGGGCCGCCGGCGATGATTACGACGTGATCTCGAAGATCGGCACCGGCTCGTTCGGATCCGTCTGGCGCGTGCGCGACCTGTCGCTCGGTCGTGAAGTGGCGCTCAAGCTGATGCACCCGTACGTGGCGCGGGACGAACGCGCCGTCGCCCGCTTTCGCCGCGAGGCGCAACTCACCGCCCAGCTCGCGCATCCGGCGATCGTACCGATCTATGACTTCGATTCGCGCGGCAATGTGTCGTGGTACACGATGGAGCTCGCGGAGGGAGGATCCGTCGCGGATCTCGTCAAGAGCGCCGGTGCACGCCCCCTTCATGAAGTGGCGCCGCACATCGACGCCGTGCTCGACGCGCTGGCGGCCGCGCACGCGATCGGCGTGATCCACCGCGATCTCAAACCCGAGAACGTGCTCATCGATCGCTACCGACGCTGGCGCATCGCCGACTTCGGCATCGCGAACATCGCCGGCGAGGAAACCGCCGGCGCTTCGGGGACGCCCGCGTTCGCGCCGCCGGAGCAGCTGCTGGGCGAGCCGCAGGACGTGTCCGCCGACTGCTTCTCCCTCGCCGCGATTCTCTATTTCAGCCTGACCGGCAAGGCGCCGTTCGGAGAGTCCGACGTGCAGTCGATTCTGGGACGCATGCTCTCCGCGACGCTGGATACGGAACCCGTGGCGCCCGAGATCGGCGAGTGGCTGCGCCGCTCGCTCGCGCCCTTGCCCCCCGCGCGGTTCGCGGACGCCTTCGAGATGCAAGCGGCGTGGCGCGATGCCGTGCGGACCGTGCTGGACCGCGAACAGCAACTTCCCTGGTGGCGGCGGTTTTTCTCGAGTGAGCCCGAGCGCACCGAGATCTAGTGCTTCCACAGGTGAACCGTTTTTCTTCCGCAATGGCCATCGCAACGATCAATCCGACAACAGGCGAAACGCTCAAGAGCTTCGACGCACTGAGCCCCGTCGAGCTCGAAGCGAAGATTCGCCACGCGCACGACACCTTCGCGACATGGAGTCACACACCCGTCGCCGAGCGCGCGCGCGTCGTGGCCAACGCGGGCGACCTCCTCGAGCAGCGCAAAGAGGACTACGCGCGGTTGATGACACTCGAGATGGGCAAGTTATTCGTGGCGGGTCGCGAGGAAGCCGTCAAATGCGCGCTCGGGTGCCGGTACTACGCCGAGCACGGTCCCGCGATGATCGCGAACGAAGTCGTGGTCTCGGGGACGGAACATGGCTATGTCGCGTTCCATCCGCTCGGTGTCGTGCTGGCGATCATGCCGTGGAATTTTCCTTTTTGGCAGGTCATTCGCTTCGCCGCGCCCGCGCTCGTCGCGGGAAACGTGGGCCTGCTCAAGCACGCGTCGAATGTTCCGCAGTGCGCGTTGGCGCTGGAGCAGTTGTTCCTCGACGCGGGCGCGCCCAAAGGCGTTTTCCAGACATTGCTGATCGGGTCGGACGTGGTGAAGCGGATGCTCACCGACGATCGCATAGCGGCCGCCACGCTGACCGGAAGCGAAGGCGCGGGCAGCCAGGTGGCGAGCGAGGCCGGCGCACATATGAGGAAGACGGTCCTGGAGCTCGGCGGGAGCGATCCCTTCATCGTGATGCCGAGCGCCAATCTCGAGAAGGCGGTCGAGACGGCGGTGCGAGCCCGCACCATCAACAGCGGACAGTCGTGCATCGCCGCGAAGCGCTTCATCGTCCACCAGAAGATTGCCGGTGAGTTCGAGACGCGATTCGTGCGGGCCATGGCGGCGCTGAATGTCGGCGATCCGATGGACGCAGGAACGCACATCGGGCCGCTCGCCAGCAGACAGGTCGCGGACGATCTGGAGAAGCAGGTCAACGAGACGGTGAGGCGGGGCGCGCGGATACTCACGGGCGGCAAGCCGGTGAAGCGCCCCGGTTTCTTCTTCGAGCCCACGGTTCTCGCCGACATCCCCGCCGATTCGCCCGCATATCGCGACGAGCTGTTCGGACCGGTGGCGTCGCTCTTTCGCGCGCGCGACGCGCAGGATGCGGTTCGGATCGCCAACGACACCCGATTTGGGCTGGGGTCCGCCGTGTGGACCACGAATCCCAAGGAAGCCAAGTACTTCGAGCGCGAGCTCCAGGCCGGAACGGTGTTCGTGAACGGCATGGTCGCCTCGGATCCGCGATTCCCCTTCGGCGGCATCAAGATGTCGGGATATGGCCGCGAGCTGAGCACGATCGGGTTACGCGAGTTCGTGAACATCAAGACGGTGCGCGTGTTCGGACTCGGCGAGTCGTTCGAGCAGACTGCCGAACCGCGGTCGGAATGAGCGACGTGCAAGGGCCGCTGTCCGCCAGCGAGCGCCGGACACTCGCCGCGTTCTGCGAGGCCATGATGCCACGCCTCGAGGCGCGGCGTGAGGATTCCGCGGCCCTGTTCGCGCTGAGCGCCACGGATCTCGATCTCTCTGAGGCTGTCGAGCAGGCGATGGGAGCTCTGAGCGTCCGACAGGTGCGCGAGCTGCGGCTGTTCATGCGCTTGCTGGATTCGCCCCTATTCATGGTCCCCATGGCGGGCAAAGCCGCCGGGCTCACGCGCATGAGCGCGACCGACCGCGAAGCCGCGCTGTCCGCACTCGCCAACAGCTCTCTCCCCGCCGTGCGAACGGGGTTCCAGGCGCTCAAGCGACTGGCGACGTTCCTTTTTTACTCTGTGACCGGCACCGGGCGGACGAATCCGAGCTGGAAGGAGATCGGATACGACCTGCCGGCTCCAGCCCCGGGAGCTTCACCCCTCGTCGTGACGCGCGTATCGCGGCCGACCACGCTCGACGCCGACGTGTGCGTCATCGGGTCTGGCGCGGGTGGCGGAGTAGCGGCCGCGCAAATCGCCGCAGCGGGGCGGAGCGTGCTCGTACTCGAGGCCGGTCCGGCCGACCAAGCGGCCGACTTCGATCAGCGCGAGATCGTTGGCATGCAGCGGTTGTATCTGGACCAGGGCACGACGGCGACGCGCGACTTGAGCGTCGCGATCCTTGCCGGCAGCTGCGTCGGCGGCGGAACCAGCGTCAATTGGCAGACGTCGCTCCGGCTGCCGGACTACATTCGCGATGAATGGGCCGATCGATCCGGCGTGAAGGCATTCACCGGCGACGCGTTCACTCGTGCCTTCGATGCGGTGTCCGCGCGAGTGAACGTTGGAACGACGGAAAGCGTGCGCAATGCCAACAACGCTCCGCTCGAGCGCGGATGCGCGGCGCTCGGCTACAAATGGAGCGACATTCCGCGTAATTCGCGCGGCTGCGACCAGGCACAATGCGGCTATTGCGTCTTCGGATGCCGCGTGGGCGGAAAGCAGTCGACGGCGAATACGTTTCTCAGCGACGCCCAGCGCAACGGGCGGACCACGATCGTCGCCGCGTGCCGAGCCGAAAAGCTGCGCGTGGATCGTGGACAGGTTGTGGGCGTCCAAGCCCTCGCCCACAACGACGACACGGGCGAACGGTTCCCGGTTCGCGTCAATGCCCGAACGGTCGTTGTCGCGGCGGGGGCGATCGAGACGCCGGCCTTTCTGTTGCGGTCTGGAATCGAGCATCCCGAGCTCGGAAAGAACTTGTTTCTCCATCCGACGACGGGCATCCCCGGCCGGTACGCCGAACCCGTGGAGGGCTGGATGGGAGCGCCGCAAACCGTCCTGTGCGACGAATTCGCTCGCCTCCGCGGCAACTACGGTGTTCGTATCGAGACGGCGCCCGTGCATCCCGGTCTCATCGCGCTGGCGCAGCCATGGTACAGTGCGCGCGATCATCGCACCCGCATGCAGCACGCAGCGCACGTGAGCGCATTCGTCGCGCTCACGCGCGACCGCACCAGCGGACGGGTGACCGTGGACGCGGAGGGTCGATCCGTGATCGACTACGGCGTGGGCCGGATGGAGCGCGAGCTTTTACAGGAGGGGATCGCCGCGGCGGCGCGCGTGCACTGGGCGGCCGGCGCGACGGAGATCCACACGCTCCATTCCCGCGACCACACCTTCAGGCGCTCGGCGGCCAATCGGTCGCAGGACATCGACGCCTATTGCCGCGAGATCGCGGCAGCGTCGGTCCACGCAAATCGATGCGCGGTATTCAGCGCCCATCAGATGGGAACCTGCCGCATGGGCGTCGACCGGAAAAACGCGGTCTGTGACGAGAACGGCCAGGTCCACGGCGTGCCGAATCTCTACGTATCCGACGCGAGTCTCTTCCCCGCCTCGTCGGGAGTGAATCCGATGATCACGATCATGGCGCTCGCGCACATGGTCGGCTCACGTATCACGGATCGTCCTATTCGGGTAGACTGAGCCGAATCGTCACCTCGGTCCCCTGCTTGGCCGCGCTCGCGATCTCGATCGTTCCGCCCCAGCTCTCGATCAGCCGCCGGCTGATGGCGAGTCCCAAGCCGGACCCGCTCGTCCGCGTCGAGAAATGCGGCTCGAAGATCCTCGGCAGCACGGTCTTCGGAATGCCCTGGCCGTTGTCTTTCACGGAAATCGTTACATGGCCATCCGAGGTGGCAATCGAGCTGCGCACTTCCGAGGCGCGGGCGAGTCGGGCGTTCTCGAAGACGTTGAGCAGCACCTCGCGCAGCTCATCGCCGCGCGCCAGGGCCAACACCGGCTCGTCCGCTCCATGCAACGACCACCGCATGTGCTCCTCCCCCCCGCCCATCGTCTCGAGACCGACGAGATCCCGCAGAACGGCGGCGACGTCGGTCGGCTCCGCGTTGCCGCGCTGCTCCGGAGGCTGACCGTAGCGGCTGAACGCCCGCGCGATCTCGTCGAGCCGGTCGATCTCCTTGAGGATCCGCTCGACGTTCTGCTCCAGGACATGATCGAAATCCACACGCGCGTCGGCGCGCGCGCGACGCAGGTGCTGGACGCCGAGCCGGATGGGCGTAAGCGGGTTCTTGATCTCGTGCGCGATCTGACGCGCCATCTCTCCCCACGCGAGCACGCGCTCGGCGCGGGCGATCTCCGAGACGTCATCCACCGTCACGACGGCGCCGCCGCGGGTGAGTCGCGTAAGCCTGCCCCGCCATTGCTGCTCTCCGTACGGCATCTCGAACGCTTCGTCGTCGCTGTCGCCCGAGAGAAACCGCTGCACCAGCGTCGCGAGCTCATTGGGTCCGACCTCGCTGAGCCGCGTGCCCGGCGGCAGCTTCGCGCCGAGGAGCTCGTCCGCGCGCGGATTCGCGAGCGTCACCACACCGCGGTCGTCGACGGCAATTACGCCGCTGGCAACGTTCCGCAGCACGGTGGCGGTGCGACGGGTGGCTTCTTCCAGCGCGGACCGGCTGGCGTTGAGGTCGGACATCATCCGGCGAAACGCGGCGAACACCGGCAGGAATTCCGCCGGCGGCTGTCCTTCCAGCTTCGGTTCCCGGTCGCCGCCGGCCAGGGCCAGCGCCGCATGGCGCAGCGAACCGATGGGACGCGCAAGCTGGCGAGCGGCAAAACCGCTCAGCCACAGCGCGGCGAGCGCGCCGATCGCCGTCGCGAACAGCACGAGGACACCGAGATCCCGCGCGCGCCTGCCGAGCGCGAGCTCGTCCGCCCGGGCTGGCGCGGCCAGGACGCCGAGGGCGCCGGGAACGAGCTCCATGGTCCGGTAGCCAAACAGCGTCGGCGCGTCGCCAATGCGCTCGATGCGATGGGCGCTCACTTCGCCATGCAGCAGGAGCGCCTCCGCTATTTCCCGTCCGAGCATTCGCCCGATTGGCGCGAGCTCCTCGAGCAGTGAATCGCTCGCTGCAAGCAGCTCACCTCCTCGATAGACGAAGAGCGGAGACGCGAGCCGCCGGCTCTCACGCCCCAGCCAGTCTTCGGGCGGACCCCCCGGGCTCACCGAGCGCAGCGTCTCGCGCACCAGCAGTTGCCGTGCGCGCGCGGCATCCGTGGACAACTGCTGATACGACCATACCGCGAACGCGATCGCCGGCACCATGAAGAATGCGAACAAGGCGAAGCTCAATTGCGTGCGATAGCTGCGCGCCCAGCGCCGCCGACGCACCGCGATCCAGCGAACGGCGATGCCATCGGCGAGTACGCTGGTGAGCCAGAGCAGCCCAACGATGCCGAGGTTCAGCAGCACGATGAGCGTTCCGCGCTGAAAGAGTGAAAACAGCGGCCGCAGTTCCACTTCCGCGTGGACGCGAGCCGCTCCGCTTCCACTGGCAGCTATCCAGTCGCGGTGGAGCTCGTTGCCTTCCCGTCGCCACGCGGACTCCAGGCTCAGTGATCGTCCGTCCGACAAGGGCACGACCTGGATGACATAGGGCGGCTCGACCTCTGGTGGCGTTTCGATACCCAGGAGCCGGGCGAACGGGTCGGGCGCGATCAAGAGCGATCTGGGTGCCACGACGATGGTGACCACCCCGCTGTCCGTCGGCACGGCGATCGCATACTCGAGCGCCGGATTCCCCGGAACGTTGGCCGCGATTTCGCGTCGTTCGCTCTGCGCGCGCACGACGAGCGCGCGCACGGAATCGATCGGAACGTCCAGCGCCGCGGTCGCGAGCGTCGCTGCCGGTGCGTCGGACGTCCGCCAGACCGCGAGCCACACCGGAAAACCCGCCGCTGCCAGCTCCGAGGTGGCGTACGTCTCGAGGAGTGCCTGGCGATTCGATACCGGGGAATCCGCGAAGCGGTGACTCAGTCGTTTCGCCAGGCTGTCCGCATATGGATCGCCCGCACCCAACATCGCGACATCCTGCTCGGCCAGCCGGACGCGGGCGCGCGTCGTCGCGCCCCACACGAGGGTCGTCGCTCCGAGGGCTGCCACCGTCGCGGCGGCGACGACGACCGCCGACGTCCTGCGCGAAACCGCGAGCGAGGCGATCGCCGCGATCCACAGGAACGTGTACCACCACGGCCATCCGCCCGGCGCTTCCCAGACGACGGGAGCGATGATCGCCGCGATCGCCGCGAGGGATGGAGCGACCATCGGGGACAAGCCCCGCGACGCTCCAAGCGCCGCGCTTCCCGCCGCGGCACCCGCAAGAATCACCGAGACCGCGGCAAGAAAGAGCGGCACCTCCCAGATGAGCCACAGCGACGCACTCACACCGTACGGCGGGATTTGTATTCCCCGCGCCAGATCGCGCAACAAGAAGGGGCCGAGCCCCGTCACGAGCAGCACCATTGCGACCGCGACGCGCCGGTCCGGAACTCGGGCCTGCCGGCGAACGGCGGCAAGAAGCGTGAGCAGCACGAGCGCGCTCGTCAGCGCCAGCGCCGCGGCATTGGCGGTCAGGCGACGGCCGAGGGGCGTGAAATACAGCGCCGGGTCGAATAACCGCGAGTAATTCGAGAAGGCGCTGAGCGGTGTGAGCGCTACACAGGCCAGGCCAACCGCCACGAGCGCGGCGCGCCAGCGAAGGCTCCGCTTCCCGCGCCAGCCGGCGACGATGAAACATCCCAGCGCCAGGGCCAACACCGTGCCCACGAACAATCGCGAACGCTCGAGCAGTCGCAGCCGAACCTCGCCATCAGTGAGGAGCTCCGCGCGCACGGCAAAGAGATTCTGCCCGTCCGCGCGAACCACTCGGGATCCGGTGAGTGTCGCCGAATCCGCGGCCGGAACGAAACGGAAGCCGGCTATCCCGCCCCGCTTCGCCACGTCGCCACCAAGCGATTGAACGAGCCGGTCGGCGGGAGGACCGGCGTAGAGCAGACGCGTCGCGACGCCGCGCCCCGCGGCGCCCGACGCGGATGCATACAGGCTGAGATAAAACGGAGGTATTCCGACGACACCCACGAGATTGACCAGGGAGTCCACTGGAACGCGAGGTCTGCCGCTCCAGGCGAGCGCGGAATCGCCCTGAAACAGCACGACGGCGTCCCCGCGCTCGTCCGCGCGCACCGTCTTGCCAAGATGCTGAAACGCCGCGTTGCGAACGGTCGGACCGGTGACGGCTTGGCTCGCACGCCCTCGCAGGTCATCCATCGAGCGCGCGACTTCTCGCGTCAGCTCGTCGAGCGCGTGGTTGCTCATCCGCGCGCGCACGCCGGGCCAGTCGCTCCGCAGCCGTGCGAGTCGATACTGCGTGTTCGCGCCGAGCGCGAGGGACAGCCCGACTGCGCCCAGGCAGGCGATGGCCCACCGGCGATGCGCCGCCTCCAAACCGAACACTGCCGCCGTCGCGATCGCCGTGGCGGTCATCGCCAGAACTAGATACTCTATCGATGTCGCACTCAGCCATCCGCTCATCGCGAGCAGCGCGATGGCCGATGCGACAATCCAGCCCGTCGCCCTATGTCTCAGCCTTCATCGACTCCCCGTCCCAAACGCATCAAAGAGATGCGGCCGGACGAAATCGCAACGACGATCGATTGGGACGCTCGGCTGATCGTGCCCGTCGGCACGTGCGAGCAGCACGGTCCTCACATGCCCCTCGGCTGCGACACGATCATCGTCGAGCGGTTGGCCGACCAGTTGTCCGCGGAGTTCGGCATCCTGCGCGCTCCCACGTTGGAGTTTGGCGTCAACGTCGAGACCGAGCGCGGCTTCGCCGGCAACGCGTCGCTGCGCCGCAAGACGCTGCACCGCGCGCTCAACGACCTGCTGGACACGTGGGAATCCACCGGCATCCGTGAATTCATACTCCTCACGGCTCACGAACACGACCCGCATTTGGAGGCTCTCTCTACCGTTATTACCTCCGAGGCCCGTGTGCGTGTCGTGGATATCTTCGCCATGGACTTTCGCGACCTCCTCGAGGGGCAAACGGAGCCCATGCACGGCGACGAGGTTGATACCTCTCTCATGCTCTTCCTCGCGCCCGAGCTCGTCCGTATGGATCTCGCGGTGGATTATATGATGTCGCGTGAGGAGCTGCGACGTTACCGGCGGGGATGGCTGACAATCCCAAAGGTGAGTCCCGGGTCCATCGGCCGACCAGGACTCGCGACAGCTCAGAAAGGGCAGCTGCTGTTCGAGCGGATTTACAGTCGGGTTCGCGAGCGAGTCTTCCTGGCGGCGATTCCCGCCGAAACCTGATCGATCGCAACCCCTGCCGCGTCAAAGTGTAATGAAGCGTCCATGACCACCTTCCGTACCACGTCCGTTGGCATGGCGTTCCTGCTCAGCCACCTAGCCGGCACCGCCATCGCACAGTCCAGCGCGGTATTGGACGAGGCGACCTTGTCGGTGTCCGAGAGAGGCACTCCCATCGGCCGCGAATCGTTTCGAATCATCCGCGCGCCCGCTCCGGGTGGCCAGGTGTTCCTCGCCACCGGGACGAGCGTGCTGGGCGACTCCAAGCTCACGACGCGGCTCGGGACCGACTCATCGGGAGTACCGGTTTCCTATGAATCCGAGCAAACGCTCAAGGGGCGCCTGTTCCAGCGTCTCAAGGGGCAGGGTCGGCCAGGTCGGTTCAGCGTCCTCAAACAGACCAAGAGCGGCGAATCCGCTCGCGAGTACGTCCTCAACAATGGCGCATTGCTTATGGACGAGGACGTCTTCCACCACGTCTACTTTGTGCCGATCGCCGCGAAACACGACAGTTTGGTGGTGATCGCCCCTCGATCCGCTCAGCAGGGGCGGTTTCGAGTGGAGGACCGGGGACTCGAGAACGTGGACATAGCGGGCCGTAGCATACCAGGGCGTCGCTTTGCCTTGATCGACTCTCCCAGCGCCCTCCGAGAGATCTGGGTGGATGAAAAGGGACGGCTGCTGAAGGTATCCGTTCCGGAGAGAGGTCTCGTAGCTTTAAGGGACGATCCGCCAAGAGAGTAAAAGGGCGGAAATGGGAAATCGGAAATCGGGCCCATTTCCGACTTCCGCCCTTGGAGTTGTTTGAAACCTTCCCCTCTGTAGTTCGTAAAGCCACCAGACCCACCAACCAGGACCTGCCAGACATGCGTTTTGCCCTGCCAGTTGCGGCACTGGCTCTCGTCGCACAGACGGTGATGGCTCAGACACCCGCCAGCCTCACCCTTGACGAGGCCGTCTCGCTTGCGCGCCGCAACAACCCGCTGTTCCAGCAGACTGTAAACGCCCGCCGTTCTGCTGACGCCAACGTGCGCACGGCCTACGCGTCACTGCTGCCCTCTGTCAGTGCCAACATGTCCGGACGGTACCAAGTGGCGGGCCAACAGTTCGTGCAGGGTATCGCGCTGCAGCAGAACGCGGACGTCATGCAAGGGTCGTACGGCTTGAATGTCAGTTACAACATCTCCAGCGACGTGCTGTTCGCGCCGCGGCGCTTTGGCGCTCAGCGCGATGCCGCCGAGGCGGATGTCACCGGTGCGACCGAGTTCCTGCGCGCGACCGTCACGCAACAGTACATCGCGGTGCTCCAGGCCAAGGCACGCGCATCGCTCCAGGACACGCTCGTCCAGACGACGCAGGGCCAACTGGAATTGGCGAAGGCTCGTCAAGCCGTTGGCGCGGGGACGATCCTCGACGTCCGAACCGCGGAAGTCGCGCTCGGCCGGGCGGAGGTGGCGACGCTCCAGGCCTACAACCTGGCGGAAGTTGAGATGCTGCGGCTGTTCCAACAGCTTGGCGTCGCCCAACCAGCCAACGTGACGCTCACAACCAAGTTCGCCATTACGCCGGTGCAATTCGCGCTCGACAGTCTGCTTCATCTGGCGCGGCAGAGGCACCCTGACTTGCTGGCGCTCCACTCGCGCGAACGAGCGGCGGGACTGGAGGTCAAGGGAGCGATGGGCCGGTACGCGCCGACGCTATCACTGTCTACGGGCTGGGGTGGCAATGCCAACCAGTTCACGAACTCGGACTTCCTGGTGAGCCGCGCTCAGGCGAATCAGATCGGTGGTCTCTCGCAGTGCTTCACCACGGATTCCGTTCGCACGGGCGCTGGAATGCCCGGCCTGAACTGCAACGCCTTGTTTCCGCCATTGACCGCCACCGACGAAGCGGCGATCCGCGCCGGGAACAACTTCAACTTCGACCGCGCGCCGCGCTCCTTTAGTGCGTTCCTCTCCCTGCCGCTCTTCAATAACCTGCAGCGCGAGCAGCAGCTTCAACAGGCGCAGATCGGTCGCGATAACGTGAGGTTCAGCCTCCGTGCGCGCGAGTTGCAGCTCGTCATGGAGGTCACGCAGGCGCATCGCAACCTGGCGACGGCCGTCAAGACAACCGAGCTCCAGGAGATCAACGCCGTGGCGGCGAGGGAGCAGCTTTCTTTTGCCGAAGAGCGCTACCGAGTTGGTGCAGCCACATTCCTTGATGTCACGACGTCGCGGGGCACCTTCGAGCAGGCCCAGATCGATCGCGTCAACGCCATCTACGAATATCACAGAGCCTTTGCCGCGCTCGAGAGCGCGGTCGGGCGCCCCCTCCGATAGGGAGAGGAATTACAAAATGAGCAAAAAGGTCAAGTGGTCGATCGCGGGCGTAACGGCGCTGGTCGTCGTGCTGGTCGGTGGGCTCGGCGCCATGAAGCGCGGCAACAAGTCCGTCGAAGTTCGGATCGAGCCCGTCGAGAAGCGGGACCTGATCGCGTCAGTGACGGCCAGCGGCCAAGTGCGCCCGCAGACGAAGGTCGATGTGTCGTCGGACGTCTCCGGCAAGATCACCCAACTGTCCGTCAAGGAAGGACAGATGGTGACCAGAGGACAGTTGCTGCTCCAGATCGATCAGGAGCAGGCGTCGGCGATGGTCTCACGCGCCGAGGCCTCGATGGCGGCGGCGCGCGCGCAGGCGGCGCAGGCGCGGGCGAACCTGCTCCAGTCCGAGCGCAGCTATGAGCGCACGCTGGCGATGAAAAAGACGAACGCGCAGCTCGTGAGCGATGAGCAGATGGAGCAGCTCAAGACGTCGGTGGACGTGAACCGGGCGCTGGTCGAGGCGTCGGGCCACTCGGTCGATCAGACCGCGGCCGCACTGCGCGATGCCCGCTCGGCGATGAGCAAGACCACGATCTTCGCCCCCATGGCCGGTCGCGTGACGCGACTCGTCGTCGAGCAGGGTGAGACCGCCGTGCCGGGTACGTTCAACAGGGATGCCGCCACGCTGCTGACCATCAGCGACATGACCGTGCTCGAAACCAAGGTGAAGGTGGACGAGACCGACGTCGCGCGCATCAGCATCGGCGATTCGGCGGTCGTGCAGATCGACGCGTTCCCGGACACCACGTTCGTCGGCCGCGTCTCCAAGATCTCCAACAGCTCCGTGCGCGGCGTCGCCGTGCAGCAGAGTGCCGACCAGGCAGTGGACTATGAGGTGACCATCCAGCTCGTGAACGCGCCCCCCGAGACGCGTCCGGACTTCTCCGCGACCGCCAAGGTCGTGACCGACACGCGCAGAAACGTGCTGTCCATCCCGATCATCGCACTCACCGTTCGCGAGAACGAGGACTTGGCCAAGGGCGACACGGCGGTCGGCCTCGGCCGTCCGAAGCCGCGCAAGGACGTCGGCAAGAAGGACGTGGAAGGCGTGTTCGTGGTCGGCGCCGACAACAAAGTGACCTTCCGGCCCGTAAAGGTTGGTATAGCCGGTGAGAAGCATTTCGAGGTTCTCAGCGGACTGAAGGACGGCGAGAAGATCGTCGCGGGAACCTACCAGGCCATTCGCGAGTTGAAGGACGGTGCACTGGTGCGGGCCGCGAAGGCGCCGGACGCCAACTCCAAGACCAAGGCGGTCGCGAAATCGTGAGCCAGAACTTGCAGGAGACGCAGGAGTCGATCGATGTGCCGATGCACACGACGGCCGAGCGTCAGATCGTCGTCGGTCAGGCGGGAACGCCGCCTGACCCGAGGTGGGTGATCGTCACGCGCAGCATCAAGCGCGAGTACGACATGGGTGGTGAAATCGTCCGCGCGCTGCGCGGCGTGGACCTCGCCATCGGCCGCAACGAGTACGTCGCCATCATGGGTCCGTCGGGTTCTGGCAAATCGACGCTCATGAACCTCATCGGCTGTCTCGATACCCCGACCGCCGGTGAGTATTGGCTGAACGGGACTCAGGTATCGAAGCTGTCCGACGACGAGCTAGCTCGCATCCGCAACAAGGAGATCGGGTTCGTCTTCCAGACGTTCAACCTGCTTCCCCGCGCGACGGCGCTCCACAACGTGGAGCTGCCCTTGGTGTACGCCGGCATCGCGTCGGACGAGCGGAAGCGCCGAGCCGTGGAGGCTTTGGAGCGCGTACAACTGGCCGACCGCATGGATCACCGCCCGAACGAGCTTTCGGGCGGCCAGCGCCAGCGCGTGGCGATCGCTCGCGCCCTGGTGAACCGCCCGTCCATACTGCTGGCCGACGAGCCGACGGGTAACCTCGACTCACAGACGTCCGAGGAGATCATGAAGGTGTTCGAGGGACTGTCCGAGCAGGGACAGACCGTCATCATGGTCACGCACGAAGCCGACATTGCCGCGCATGCGCGTCGCGTAGTCGTCCTGCGGGACGGCTTGATCCACTCCGACGATCGACGCGAGGCATTTACTCAGCGACACGGGCTGTAACTCTCAGCGCGGTTCTGCCGTAGAAAGAGTGGGAAGTGGGAAGTGGGTAGTGGGCGGCTGCCCGCTCTTGCTTCCAACTTCTCACTTCCCACTTCCCACTGGCTCTAAGTGCCACTCTTCGAAGCGATCAGACTTGCCCTGAGCCAGTTGATGGTGCAGAAGCTCAAGAGCTTCTTCACGCTGTTGGGCGTGACGATCAGCGTGATGTTTCTCATCGCGGTCGTGTCGATCGTCGAGGGAATGGGCAGGTACGTCGAGCAGGACTTCGCCGCGAAGTTCCTCGGCGTGAACGTCTTCAACGTCCGCCGGTTCCCGGACATCAACACCGACGTGACGGAAGCCGAGTGGCGCGCCTGGCAGCGGCGACCCGTCATCAAGCCCGACGATGGCATCGCGATCCAGGCGGCGCTGCCGCCGGAAGCCGGGTGGGCGCTCCAGGACATCCGTTGGGTCGAGGCCACGTCGCACTACCGGAAGGGCGGCCCGCAGGTGATCGCGCAGGCAGTGACCCCGCAGTTCTTCACCATCAAGGATCTCGTCGTCGACAAGGGCCGGGCGTTCACCGAGCAGGACGAGACCCTTGGCGCCCCCGTCGTCGTCATCGGCACCGCCATTGCGGAGCACTACTTCCCCGGTCTCGACCCCATCGGCCGCGAGCTGCGCATCCACAAGTTCCCCTTCACGGTCATCGGCGTCCTGGAAAAGCAGGGATCGGTGTTCGGGTTGAACCTGGATCGCCAGGTGATCGCGCCATTCAATTCGCGCATGTCCGCGATCACGCTCGCCCGGCGGAATCTTTATGGCGTGGTCGTGCAGGCGCCGAACCCGGCTGCGCTCGAGAACATGAAAGAGATCGTGCGCGAGGTCATGCGGCGTCGCCATGGCCTGCGGCCAGGTGCGGCCGACGATTTCGTTTTCGAAAGCTCGGAATCCGCGCTCACCCAGTGGCGCACGATCCAACGGTTTCTCGTGTTGGCCGGCATGGTGCTCCCCGCGATCGGACTCGTCGTGGGTGCGATCGTGATCATGAACATCATGCTGGTCGCGGTCGCCGAGCGCACGCGGGAGATCGGCATTCGTAAATCGATCGGCGCCAAACGGCGCGACATTCTGGCGCAGTTCCTCGTCGAGTCCGCGACGTTGAGCGTGGTCGGAGCGGCGCTCGGCGTCGCGCTCGGCATCGGCCTGTCGCAAGGAATCGCGGCGGTCTCGCCGCTGCCGGCGACGGTCGCGCCATGGTCGGTCGTCCTGGCCGTTCTCATCGGCGCGGGGGTCGGTATCGTCGCGGGTGCGTATCCGGCCAGTCGCGCGGCGCGCCTGGACCCCATCTACGCGATGCGCCAGGAGTAGCGCATGAACATCCGGACGCGCATCGCGAGTCTCTTCGAGGGCGTGATCATCGCGCTCGACGCCATTCGCTCGAACAAAGTCCGTGCGGGGCTCACCATCCTGGGCATCGCCGTCGGCGTCTTCGTCGTCACCGTGATGTCCGCGGCGGTGCACGGCATCAACGCCGGCGTCTCGAAGAGCATGGCGGCCGCCGGGCCGACGACGTTCTTCCTGACTCGTTGGCCCGCGGAGATCAATGCGTGCAACGGCTCCGCGGACAGCTGCCCCTGGCGCCGCAATCGGCCGTTGACGTTGAGCCAGGCCAAGGAAATCGAGCGTATTCCCAATATCAAGGGCGTCACCGCGCACATCGGGAGCTCGGCGCAGATCAAGTTCGCCGACCGTGAGCTCCCGTCCATTCAAGTGGATGGGTTCACCACCGGCTGGCTGGACGTGCAGGGCGGCGACATCATCGATGGCCGCAACTTCACGTCACTCGAGTATGAGACGGCCGCGCCGGTCCTCCTCGTGAACGAGAAGGTCGTCGAGAAGCTGTTCCTGGGCGAAACGGCGGTCGGCAAGGACGTTCGCTTCGGCGGCCAGCTCTTCCACGTGATCGGCGTGTTCAAGCCGCTCTCGAACGTGTTCGACAGCAACGATCGCGGTAAGGCCATCGTGCCCCTCACGACGGCGCGGCGCAAGCTGAACGTCGGGATCGCGTGGATGGACCTGACGGTCAAGCCGCGCGAGGGCGCGAATCGCGACGAGGTCATGGACGCGGTGATCGCTACCCTGCGCAGCACGCGTCATCTGCGTCCGTCCGAAACAAACGACTTCTTCGTGTCGACGCCCGAGAAGCTGATGGAGCTGTACGACCGGATCGTCGGCGTCTTCTTCCTCGTCATGATCGTGCTCTCGGCCATCGGCCTTCTGGTCGGGGGCGTGGGCGTCGTGGCGATCATGATGATCAGCGTCACCGAACGCACGCGGGAGATCGGCGTCCGCAAGGCGCTGGGCGCGACGCGCGGAACGATCCTGTGGCAGTTCCTGGTGGAGGCCGCGACGCTCACGCTCGTGGGTGCGATCGTCGGTCTGATCATTGGCGGCTCGTTGACGTTGCTCATCCGCAACGTGACGCCGATCGAGGCCTCGACGCCGCCCATGGCCATCGTCGCGGCGCTGCTCACGAGCGCGTTCGCCGGCATCGTATTCGGCATGCTCCCTGCCCTGCGCGCGTCGCGGTTGGATCCAGTGGAGGCGCTGCGGTATGAATAGACTGCCGCGCCTGCGGCGGGGACGACCCCCCCCC
>JBBDXZ010000097.1:10604-19495 GCA_040902075.1 Gemmatimonadaceae bacterium | reverse complement strand
AGCAGGTGTATACGTCCGAGCTCGCGAACACCTGGGGGAATCTGGCGAGCCGCGCGATTGCGATGATCGAGAGGTACTGCGATGCGGTGGTACCTGCCGCGATCCAGACGGAGGTCGACCGAGCCGACGCCGTCGAGCTCGAGGCATATCACGCCGCGATGGATGGAAGCCAGGGATTCATGCTTCACGACGGGCTTCGGCGCGCGATGGCGAGTGTCGTTCGCGGCAACGAGTACGTGCAGACGATGCAGCCCTGGGCGCTCGCGAAGTCTCCGGACACTCGAAGCGCGCTCCAGACCACGCTCGGCACGCTCGCCCGCTCGCTCGCACGGCAAGCGGTGATGCTCTACCCTTTCGTTCCCAGCAAGGCGCAGGAGCTTTGGGAGCGTCTCGGCGCACCGGGCCGAATCGAGGACCAGCGGTTCGACTCGCTGGCGAAGCTCGACGCGACCGGGTGGCGAGTGCGAAAGGGAGACCCGATGTTCCCGAGGCCGGCTACGGCGTCCTAGTCGCCGGCGTTTGGGCCGGCGCCGGTTGCGCGGGCGTCGCCGGCCTGGTGAAATCGACCGTGGGCGCTGCAGCAGTTCCCGCAGCCGCCTCGAAGTACTTCCGTGGCTTGGCGCCCGTGACTTTCGCCGTCACGACCGCCGGGAACTTGCGAATGTATGCGTTGTACTCGTTGACGGCGCTATTGTAGTCCCCGCGCGAGACCGCGATCCGGTTCTCCGTCCCCGCCAGCTCGTCCTGGAAGCGCAGGAAGCCCTGATCGGCTTTGAGATTGGGATAGTTCTCCACGGTCACCAGCAGTCGTCCGATCGCACCGGTCATCTGAGCATTGGCAGCCGCCATCTGTTCGGGGTCACCGGATTTCACGGCGCTCAGGAGACCGGCGCGCGCGTTGGTAACGTTCGTGAGCACCTGCTCCTCGTGAGCGGCGTAGCCCTTCACCGTGTTCACGAGGTTGGGGATCAAGTCGGCGCGGCGCTGCAACTGTGCTTCAATGTTTCCCTGATACGCCTGTGCGCGCTCGTCGAGCGTCTGAATCGTGTTGTATCCACATCCAGTCGTGAGCACGGCGAACGACAGCACCAACCAGCGACGAAACATGTGCGGCTCCTTTTTTCCATCGGTGTATGTCATTCCGAGTGTAACGAGCTATGCGGGTGAATCAACTGCAGATTCTTCAACGCCCAATAGCACGGGCACCCGCCTCGGAATGACCTATACTACGTTCGGCGGCGTCGAGGGATTCATGTCCTTGCGCCCCGAGAACTGGTCAAGGAAGCGAACCAGCTGCTGCATCCCCGCCAGATAGCCGGCCAGCACGCGTGAGACGTCCTGCGAACGAATGAGCGACTCGCCGCGTTTGTGCCAGATCACCTGCGCGAAAGGCGCCGGATCGATTCCCGCCACGGAAGCCACCTTGTTGATCAGCTCGACGTTGTCGGTGGGAGGCACCTCGGCGCGCAACCGCAGCACCGCGCGAAAGACGATCATGACGGTGCTCGAGCTTCCCTCCAACAGCTCGAGTTGCACCTTCGAGTCATTTCCGGCGGCCAGCGCGCCGCGGCGCAACTGGAGCAGCGTTCCCATGGCTTCGTGCTCCAGCTCCAAGCGCAAATGCGAAGGATCCACGCGGACATCGGTGCGGAAATCGCCGAACAGCACTTTGTGCCGCTCCAGGATGTCAGCGTATTCGATGGGAAAGATGTCCGCCGATCCATGCCACTCGTTCATGGTGAGCGTGAGCGGCGCGGGGTTGCCGCCGTCGCTCCATGCCTTGACCGCCGCGGAGGCGCCCTGGAGACGGCTTGCATCGAGCGACTCCACCAGCACCAACACGTTGTAGTCGGACTTCTTGGGAATGTGCTCGCCGGCAGCCGCGGAGCCGTACAAAACCACCGCGCGGAGCTCCGCGCCGAATGCGACACGGAGCTGTGAGACGAGATCGTCCAGCGTCATCTTGGCCATTGACTAGAAGCTCCTTCCTGAACCGCCGCCGCCAAACCCTCCTCCACCTCCGAACCCACCGAATCCGCCCCCGCCCCCGCCGAATCCGCCAAAGCTGCCGAATCCTCCGCTGCTTCTACCCCATCCACCGCGGCCCACGCCCCCTCCCGGGAACGGAATAAAAATGGGAAGGCAGCCGCCGCCTCCGCACCCGCGCCGCCGCCCCCTTCGTCCACTCAGCAGCGAGATGATGACGAAGAACAGAACGAGCCAAACAAACGGTGGAATGCCACCGGTCACGCTGGGGCCGGGCGCCACGTTTCGTGGAACGCTCGCGCCGAGGGAGCTGTCCAGGGGGAACTGGAACTCGTTGGCAAAACGCTCGGCGACTCGATACGTCATCGACTCGAGCGCGCTCGAGTAATCAGCCTGTCGCAGCGCCGGGAGCGCCTCGTCTTGTATCGCGCCCGTGGTGGCATCGGTGAGAAATCCCTCGGCGCCAGTCCCCGTCTCGATTCGAACCCGTCCACTACCCGGGGAGCCGGGCTTCGTCGGAACGACCAGGATGATCACGCCGGTATTGCGGGCGCGGTCGGCTGGTCCACCTTTCATGCCGACTTTCCACTGGCGCCCTATCTCTCGTGCGATGTCGGACGCTTCGCGGCCTTGCAAGTCCGGGAGCGTGACAACGACGATCTCGCCACCCGATTTCGCCCGAACGTCCTGAATGATCCGGTCGATCCGCGCCTTCGCGCCGGAGGAAATGACGTTGGCGAAGTCGTTGACGAATCCGACGGGCTGCGGCAGTTGGATCTGACCGAGCTGCGCCGCGAGTGCGAGGATGAGCAGAGGAGAGGCGAACACGAACGAGAGTCTAGTTGGACGTCATTCTCTTGTCATCCCGTGAAGCCCGTTTCGCTTCGCTCAGGGCAGGGATCCGTGACGAGGGACGCCACTCTGTCAATGGGTAATGCTGATTCTCGCTGATTCAGCCGATTTTCGCTGATGGGATTAATGGTTGGAGCATACAACGCGGAAGTATTTCGCCTCAGGGCCGAAATGCAGCAACAAGCCGACTTCGAGCTTCGTCGCTTGCAGATAGCTTGGGATTTGACGCGGCGCCGCTTTGTGGAGCTCGTACGTCGATTTGACCTCGACGACAACCTTGTCATCGACAATCATGTCGAGTCGCTGATAGCCGAGCTCGTGCCCTTTGTAGAAGACGGGGACACCGACCTGTCGCGAAACACGGTGGCCGCGTGCGAGTAACTCCCGCTCGAGCGCCATGACATAGAGGTGCTCGAGAAAGCCGTATCAAAAGATGTGCGGCCGTATCAAAAGAACTCATCAGCGTGAATCGGCTGAATCGGTGAGAATCCGCGATACTCTTCGACGTAGATGCCTGATACGTTGAAGTCTGACGTCGCAAAACTGCAGATCCCTCGCGAAGCCTCCACGGAGCGAAGCGAACGTGCTCCGGACGACATCAATTGCGATGTCCAAGCCTCACGTCGGGTCGGTCGATCAACGCGTTGACCAGCCGCGCTGAGAATTCCTCCAACGACGCAACGAGCTTCTCCGATTCGTGGACCAGGTACGCGTAGCCCGCCACGAGCGGGATTGCGGTCAGCACGCCGACGCCGAAAGGGCGCAACGCGTAGGCGACACCAATGCGAATCGGATCGGCCGACCGCGTCAGTGCCTCATGAAGGTTGGCTGAGGCGCCGAGGATCCCGAGCAACACCGCGACGATCGCGAGCGTGGGAAGCCAAGCCAGGCGGCTGGTGAGACCTGGAACTACGGTGAGGGTCGCGGTCTTCGCCACATGCATGAGATCCGCTTCATTGCGACTTCGGCTCCTTAAGATCACCAAGCCCAGATCCGGGAGCGCCGATTGGTGCTCGGCGCATACCTTGAGGGCTTCGTCCAGTTTGTCCGCTCTCACGAGCGAGATCACTTTCTCCATGAACGGCCGGACGTGAATCTTCGACTGGACGATGAGGAAGACAATTCGCTCAGCGAGCAGCATCAGTCCTGCAAAGCCGACAAGGAGCAGTGGCAGGATGAAGGGGCCGCCGCTTTGGTACCAGTCCAGGATCGTTCGCATGTGTACGCCGGCCGCTAGCGCAGAAGCTGTGCCTGCTTGGTGGCTCACTCCCGAGGATGGTCGTATGTTTGTGCAAATGAAGCAACTCCTCTTAGCCGCGGCACTCCTCGCCGGCTGTCGTCCCTCGGATAGCGGCTCGCAGAGCAGTCCGAGCGCTTCCGCCCGGACGAAAGCGGCCGCGGCTCGAAGTGCCGCCGATTCGGCGCGCATCGACTCGCTCCTCACTCGCGCCGACGCCGGACGTATTCAGGGATCGCCCTCGGCGTCCATTTGGCTGGTGGAGATCAGTGACTTTCAGTGCCCGTTTTGCAAGCGTTGGCACGACGAGGTGTATCCGGTCATCAAACGCGACTACATCGATCGCGGAATCGTGCGGATGGCATACGTGAACTTGCCGCTGCAGATGCACGCACACGCGCTGCCCGCGGCGGAGGCGGCCCTGTGCGCGGCCGTTCAGAACAAGTTCTGGCCGATGCACGACCAGCTTTTCGCGACGCAGGAGCGCTGGGCGGCCCTGGCGACCCCGGGGGCGCTATTCGACTCACTCGCACGGTCCGTGGGCGTCACCGCCCCCGATTGGCGTGAGTGTGTGCGCGGCCAGCTCATGCGCCGGGTGGTGAATGGTGATCTGGCACGCGCCGCGGCTGTCGGGGTGCGTTCCACGCCGGTGTTCTTCGTGGGCGACGAGCCGATCCAGGGTGCCGCGCCACTCGACACGTTCCGTGTGGTCATCGAACGCGCCCGCGCGAAAGCCGCAGCCCGCTCTCCGAACTAGTGCGTTTCTTGGTACGGGTGCTGTACGCCATCGCCGCGAAGCTGGCGGGCATGGCGTCCGGCGTCATTCCGCCGAGCGATGCAAAGGCGGCGATTGCGGTTCGCGCGCGCCACGGCATCCGGCGTCGTTACACGGCATGGGCAGCAGAACATCGGGACCGTTCGCGGCCCCTGTTGTGGATTCATGCTCCGTCCGTTGGAGAGGGGCTCATGGCGCGTCCGGTGCTCACTCTCGTTCGGTCGCGACAGCCGGACACGCAGCTCGCGTATACTTTTTTTTCGCCGAGCGCGGAGGAGTTTTCGCGAACGCTGGACGTCGATTTTCGCGATTACCTGCCCTTCGATTCGGCTGGGGACATGATCGCCGCGCTCGATGCGTTAGCGCCAAAGGCGATCGTGTTCAGCAAAGTCGACGTGTGGCCGGAGCTCGTTCGCCAGGCGAATCGTCGCGGCGTACGCCTCGGTCTGATCAGCGCGGCGCTCGCCGCCCAGTCAGGGCGACGCAGCAGTGTTGCGCGGCTGCTGTTGCAGGACGCGTACGCGGTGCTCGACGCGGTGGGCGCCGTGGACCAAGCCACGGCTGAGCGGCTCGTCGAGCTTGGCGTGCGAACGGAGGTGATCGAGGTGATGGGCGATACGCGGTTCGACCAGGTCTGGCAGCGCGGCGCGGCGGCCGATCGGAGCTCCGGTCTCCTCGCGCGTCTTGCGTCCGAACGGCCGACGCTCGTCGCGGGCTCCACCTGGCCCGCCGACGAAGCACCACTGCTGCAAGCGATCGCGCGTGTGCGGCAGCGCTTCCCCGCGCTTCGCGTGATTCTCGCGCCGCACGAGGTGACCGATTCCCACCTGGAACCGCTCGTGCGATGGGCGACTGGCGAGCGCTGCGCGCTGGGGCGCGTTGATGACCAATCGGCGGCTGCCGCCGACGTCGTGTTGGTCGATCGATACGGCGTGCTGGGCGACCTGTACGCGCTGGCGAGCTTCGCGTTCGTTGGCGGCGGCTTCCACGACGCGGGCCTGCACTCCGTGCTCGAACCGGCGGCGTTCGGCGCGCCCGTGCTCTTCGGCCCGCGGCACCACAAAAGCCGCGACGCGGCAATGCTGCTGGCCGCCGGAGCCGCCCGCGCCGTCAACGACGCGACGGAGATCGAGCGGGCGCTCGTCGAGTGGCTGGAGCAACCTTCGTTGCGTCAGTCGGCTGGCGAGAAAGCGCGCGCGACGGTGGAGCGAGGAACGGGAGCGGCGGAGAAGTCGGTGAAGCTGGTCGAGCGTCTCCTGTCATCCTGAGCACAACGTGCAGATCCCTCGTCGCTGCGCTCCTCGGGATGACATCACGCGCTCTTGACCGCTGCCTCTCCCTGCCTCGGTACCTGCACCGAGCTCGGCTTGTGCAGGAAGAATCCTTGAACGAGGTGCACGCCAAGATTGCGAACCGTCATGAACTCTTCCGCCCGCTCGACGCCTTCCGCGATCACCATGGCGCCATGATCGTTGGCGAACCGCACCAGCGTCTCCACGAGATTCTGCTTGATGAAATTCGTGTCGATGGCGGTGATGAGTGAGATGTCGAGCTTGATGAAGTCGGGTTCGAGATTCGCGATCGAACCAAGACCCGCGTAGCCGCTTCCGGCGTCGTCCACCGCGAAGCGGTAACCCCGCTCGCGCAATCCCTTGAGTCGCTCGCGGAATTTCGGGTAATCCTTGATGGCGGTGCGCTCGGTGATCTCGAGCACCACCCGCTCCGGATGCGCCACGTTGTCCTGCCCGAACAGCGGATCGCTGAAGTCGTGTGGGTCCACGTTGATGAAGAGCAGCTCGCCGGGCCGGAGGTAGGTCTCGAGTCCCTCGAGAGCCCGCGCGCGACAGAGGCGGCTCAACTCCCAGATGAGATCCGCCTCCTCGGCCACCTCGAACATCACCTCGGGGCTGCGCAGCGTGCGGAGGACCCCACGCGCCAGCGCTTCATAGCCGAAAATCTCCTCCGTATCGGCGTAGACGATCGGGTGATAATCCACGTAGACGCCGCGGTCGCGCAGGCTGCTCCGAAGATCCGCGACTTTTCGCGCACGCTCCCGCTGTTCGATGCTGCGCGACGCCTGCGCCGCCTCGCGAATCCCGCGGTAGATCAATCGCTCCAGGCGGATCTTGGGATTGTAGTACACGTGCGCCCGGCCCACGTAGATGTCGAACAGCGCGGCGATGTCCTCCCCGTGCGCTGTCTCGATGCGGGACTGTACGTTGCGCTGCAGTCGCGACACCATCTCGGTGATCTCGCCCTCGCTCGCGGCCGCCACGCCCGCCGCCGGCACGTGAAAGAAGATGAAATCGTCGTCGTTCGTGAAGCTCACCATCAAGCGCGACGGATTCGGCGACGTGTCGTCGAGAAACTCCCGAACGGCGAGGGCCGTGGTTTCCAGAACGGCGTCGAGCTTTTCCCAGCCGTAAATCTCCTCGATCTTCGAGTAGCGCACGAAATTGAAGTACAGGACGACGATCTCGCCGCGTTCCTTGAATCGCTGCCGGGAGCGCTCGATCATCACCGGCAGTGTCGGCAGCCCGGTGAGCGAATCGTGCAGCATGCGCTCGTACTCGACGCGCTCGACGCGGTCGCTCAGCCCGGCGACGGCGACGATGCCACGCTGCAGGGCCGCGTGCACACGCGCGGCGATCTCGTCGGGCGATGATTCGCGAAGGACCCACTCCTCGGCCCGGAGCTCGACGGCCCGCCGCCGTGCGGCATCGTCCTCGCACTCCACGACAACGGGCAGCCCCGCGCCGTGCGCATGCTCGACGGTCGCGCGCAGCAGCGTGGGATCGCTCGCGCACACATAGACGACACGCGTGCCGACGACCGTCCCGATGGCCCCCGGCAGTTGAGCGGACGCGCGGCGCTCCACCCGCCATCCGTCCAGTTTCTCGACGGCCGCGTCAATCCGATCGTCCGTCGAATCCGTAAGTAAGACCGAGCCGTTCAACACGCGATAGGAGCGCCCTCAGGACGCGAGTGCCGTCCGTTGCATTGCGAGATTACGCTGCACCGTCGCAGCGAGCGTGGCGAGGTCGAACGGCTTCTCGACGTAGTCGTCGGCGCCGGTCTGCAGCGCCTCTCGTTTGTCGTCCAGCTCGTTCAGCGCGGTCACCATGATGACACGCACCGATTTGCCGAGCTGTGGATGCTGCTTCATGACCCGACAGACTTCCCAACCGTCCCGACCCGGCATCATCACGTCCAACAGAACGAGCGCCGGCTTGACCGTCTCGAAAAGCGCTAGCGCTTCCTCGCCGCTGTTGGCGACGGTGATCGGGTAGCCGCGCGTCTCGAGGTACTGCTGAATGATTTCTGCGTTGTCGCGATTGTCGTCCACCACGAGGATCGCAGGGAGTTTCTCCTTTTTAGCCATCCTACCGCCTCCCAGGCACGAACGATATGGCGGCTCCCAGCAGGCTGGAGCCGCGATTCGAACCGCCCGATTTAGCCCCACCGCCCAGCTCGCCACCGATCGTCGCCCCGAGCGAGGGCGAGATAGCAAAGTCGATCCCTCCCGAAATTCGGAACGCGCCGCTGGACTCGATGGCGGCGCTGTCGGTCCGCGTCCAGCGGTAGAAGGGGGAAACGTAACCCGAAAGTCCACGTGACCGGCCAAGCGCGCGACGATAGCCGAGGCTCACACCGGCGGGCACTGACATCACGGCCGGGTTCGTTACGACTTGCCCGGCGCGCGTGCGGGGAGCGCCCCCCATCCCCACGAAGCCACCGACGCTCAAGCCGCCGCCCGAGCTCGTCCAGGCCGACGCGGCCAGGCGGCCCCCATAGGCGCCCCGGGTAGCCCCGTTGCCTCGCTGGGCCCCCGCCGCTCCACTCACTGATAAACGGCCCGAACCCAGTCCCCAAGCGGCGGCGGCTCCGTAGAAGCCCTGCCCGCTACCAGTGCCG
Organism: Gemmatimonadaceae bacterium; assembly: GCA_040902075.1. GTDB lineage: Bacteria > Gemmatimonadota > Gemmatimonadetes > Gemmatimonadales > Gemmatimonadaceae > DASPMP01. Next base: position 10,730 of record JBBDXZ010000097.1, on the reverse strand, counting down.
AAATTCGCGGCAACAGCCAATCCCGGGTTGTTGAATGCGTTCTGAAGCACCGGTAACCCCGGCGCTTGGGCCGTTGCTAACGCGGGCATGGCGAGCGCCACCGCGAGAGCACGCGCGAGAGCACGC
>JBBDXZ010000097.1:0-10504 GCA_040902075.1 Gemmatimonadaceae bacterium | reverse complement strand
CGCGAGAGCACGCGCGAGAGCACGCTGTAGATTCGGCAAGTGTGACATGGTCTTCCCCTTCCTCCCTTCTCATTCTGCAACGCCTGGCTAACCGTGGGTAGGGCAGTGCAAGGGACGTGCGCCCATACCGAGGATTACGCTCTGGCAGCCGTTGGCGCCCTTGATAAACAGGCCGTATCTTTACGTGTACGCTCCCGCTTGGAGGGGAGAATGCGCGACTGTCGCACCACGCGATTGGGATTGGCAGCTGGCTGTTTCGTGGGTCTTCTGGCCTTCGGAGCTGGCAACGCTGGCGCGCAACAGAGCACTCTGGCGGGCGTCGTCACGGACTCAAATGGCGCTCCGATCAGTGATGTGGACGTAGGCATTGTCGCGCTCCGCCGCCTGACACGCACCGACGAACATGGGCGCTTTGAGCTCGCGAAGCTGGCGCCCGGAGATGCGGAGGTTTCCGTGCGCCGCCTTGGCTACGAGCCGCGCACTGTGGTCATCACCATCACGGCCCTCCCCATAGACACGCTCCGCATCACGCTCACATCGCACCCCGCCATGCTCGCCGCGCTCAGCGTGAACGCCACCGAAATGCGGAAGCGCGAGATGATCGAAGATTTCTATCGGCGCCGAGCTCGCGGTATCGGTCAGTACATCGCGCGCAGCGACTTCGACGCGCGTTGGGGGGGCGTGGCCAGTGATCTGCTCAGGAACACCCCGGGAATACGCTTCGTGCGTGTCATCGGGGGCGGCAAGGGCGTGCGGTTCCCGAACACTTCGATAACCCGGCGAGACTGTCCGCCGATGATCTGGATCGACGGCCAGAAAGCGCCAGGAATGGAAATCGATGATATCGTTCTGGGCGATGTCGAGGGCATCGAGCTGTACAACGGTCCAGCGACGACGCCCATGCAGTTCTCTCAGGCGTCGGCCGCGAACAGTTGTGGGACGATCGTTGTGTGGAGTCGCCCGCCGCTATATCAGGCGTATAAGCGCGACCCGTAACCTATCCTGAGGAGCGACGAGCGGGTACCTGCATAGCGGGTGCTGCACTTGTTGTCGAAGTGCCGATTCCTCGCTTCGCTCGGAATGACAGCGATTAGCGTTTAACCACGACTTCTCGCGCACCAGCGGGAACGCTGACGCGGCTTTCCAACCCGCCCGGCCAGCGCACCCACACGGCGCTCGGCGTACCGGAAAGTCCGAACACCTGCACCGCGCCGTTCTGCGACCAGTAACCCGAGCCGGCCTGCACCTCGCGCACGGGTCCCATTCGATCTGTGTAGGCGATTCTGATCTGCGCGCCTACTCCATCGGGGTTGGACGATGGTCCCTGAAGGCGCACCCGCAGACCGATCTTTGCGCCGCGGTTGCGCAGTAACCGGGTAGAGGCCGCGTTCTGCGAGACGACGAGATCGAGCCGACCGTCGGCATCGTAGTCGGCATAGGCGGCACCGCGTTGATCGCCGTACACGAGGACGCCCGAGCGCGCGCCTGCCATCGGGCTCAGCGCGCCTTTGCCGTTGCCGGTGAGCAACAGACCGCGCCCCGCGTCGTATCGCGGAATCCCAACGGCCGAGGCGAAGAAGTTCTGGCTGAGAAACACGTCTTCCGCTCCGTCGCCGTCGAAGTCCGCGATGCCGGCATAGAACGCGGGCGCGAACTGCGCCTCGGTCGGCAGCGGCATCGGCTCGAATCGATTCCCCCGGTTGAGGAACGCCATCTGATCGAGCGTGATGACGGGCTTCCGCTCCACCTTCGTCATCGCGGGACCGAGCACGCGTTCGACTGTCGCGCCGGCGTAGTCAGCGAACGTTCGCAGTCGCTCTGGCACGCCCGGGATGGAGATCCGAACGCGCTGATAGCTGTTGAGTGGCGCAAGACCTCGCACTCGCGGATCCTCTCGCGCCAACAAAAGCTCTTCCTGCCCCCTCGAGCCAATCGGGCCGTGTAGAAGCACCAGCGGTCGCGCGCTGTCGGCGGGCGTCATCGTGTTGCGGCCCCAGCTCGTGGCCACGAGATCCAGTCGGCCGTCGCTGTCCAGATCCCCGGTCGCTATCCCATTCCAACGGCTCGTCCATTTGCTCAGACCCCATGAATCGGGCGCGGGAGTCAGACGGCCACGGTCGTTGAGCAGCAGAAGGATCGAGCTCCATTCACGCGCCAGAATGAGATCCGCGTCCCCGTCGCCATCGATGTCGGCGAATGACGCCGCCGAAACCAGTCCGACGCAATCGAGCACACGCGCGTGCGCCGTGTCGAGCTTGTACCGTCCGCCGTCGTTGTTGTACAGCGCGGATGAGGAGCTTCGAGGATATTGCCCGGGCACCGCCCCGCCGCCGATGAACAGGTCGAGATCACCATCGTTGTCGTAGTCGCCAAGCGCCATCGGTCCGGTTGATGACTCGCGCGCGAGAATCAGTGGACTCGCCGTCGCGGCAACGCCGTTCGCCGTATTCGCGCTCACGCTCACGGCCGCCGGCGGGGTCGCTCCTTCCCAACTGGACACGCCGATGAGAAGGCGGGTGCTCCCATCGGCGGCAGCGCCGAGGATGCTGGTGAAATCCGCATCCGCGGTCGCGCCCTCGTTTCGCCGCTGCGTCAATCGTCCTCGATCGTTGCGAAACACTCCGAGCCGGCCGGCCCGTCCAGCACCCACGACGAGATCCTCGTCCCCGTCGCGGTCGTAGTCGAACCATGCAACGCCTGGCCCGAAATGCGCGAGCGAGTTGGGAAGCAGGAACTGGCGTTCCCAATCATCGAAAGGAGGGTCGCGGTGCGTGTGGCCGCCTAGGTGCGAGGTTGCGTCCTCGAAGAGCGTTATTACCGCAGAGGACGCAGAGGACCGCGGAGGAAAACAACAATTTTTGTTTTCTCCTCTGCGGCCCTCCGCGCCCTCTGCGGTAAAAATCGCTGTGCCCTGATCGATCTCGTAGAGCCGATTTTGGCGTACGTTTTCAATCATGGTCTGACGTCCGTCTCGCCATTCCACGACAATCGTCGCACTGTCCGCGCTGCCCATTGCGAACACTGCCTGGTAGTCGTTGTGCGACATGTAGATTCCGCCGACGGCGACTTCCTTTTCCTGAATGGGGACCGCGCCGCCGAGGAGCCGGATCTTCGCGCCAACGGCGCGAGTGTTGGGCGCTGCCCCGGCAAGACGGACCGCGACGCGCGGAGCGTCGGCGTCGTTTCGCAGCACGAGGGCCGGTGATCCCAGCCGGTTCACTACCACGTCGAGATCGCCGTCTCCGTCGAGGTCGCCGGAGGCGATGGTATGCGACACCGCCTCCTCGCCGGCGAAGCGCCACTCTTCGCCCACATCCTCGAACGTGAGATCCCCGCGGTTTCGAAAAGCAACGTTCTTGAGTCGCAGCGGCGGAAATTGCCAGCGAAACCGTTGCCAGTGAAATTCGGGCATCCGGCTCTGCAGTCGCTCGTGCGTGTCCGCGTCCATGATGTCCCACAGGTGGCCGGCCGTGATGAGGATGTCCTGCCACCCGTCGAGATCCACGTCGAGGAACATTGTCGACCACGACCATCCGCTCGCCTGCACTCCAGCGTACGCCGATACTTCACTGAACGTGCCGTCGCCTCGATTGATAAAGAGCGTATTGCGCTGCTGCTGAAGCTGCGTCTCGATATCGCCTGGTCGCTTGGGCAGCGCGGTGTGCGTCGGCACCTGCATTTTCAGGCGGCGTGTGTCCTTGCTCAACATGTCAACGACGAACAAGTCCGGCATGCCATCGCCGTTGACGTCGCCGACGTCAACTCCCATCGCCGCATTGCTCTGCTGCCGCTGCGACCTCCAGTCGGCGAGCCGGAAGTTGCCGCGGCCATCATTGAACCAGAGCTCGTCGGTGTCCTCGAAGTCATTGGCGACATAGAGGTCAGGCGCGCCATCCATGTTCAAGTCGGCGAATCGCGCGCCGAGGCCGAATGACTCCGGCTCTTCGGTCAGCGGCGTTCCCGTCGCGTCTCGAAAATGGCTCGACGTTCGCGGTATGCGTCTGAAACGCGTCCCCCCCCCGTCGTTGAGATAGAACTCGTCCGGATCCGCGCGGGTTGTCAGGCGCAGCCCGCCCATGTCGGGCCGCATCACCAGTTTGTAGTAATCGCGGAATTCGGGTACGACCTCGTAGCGGTCACCGGTGACTTGCCGGACCATCTCATTGAATGGGCGCTCCTGCGGCGGAATGCTGTCGTCGATGAACCAGGATTTGTAGTTCGCGACATACAGGTCCAGGCGCGCATCACCGTCGACGTCCGCCATTGCGATGGTGGTGCCGCCCCGGCCGGTGGTATCGAGCCCCAGGTCGCGACGCTCGACAAAAGCTCCGCGGCCGTCGTTCAGGAAAATCGCGTTCGGTCCGGTGGTGGCGAGCAGGATCAGGTCGAGATCGCCATCACCTTCGATGTCAGCGAACGCACTGGCCGTGGAGTACCGGTCGCACGCTCCGACGCCCGCGCGCTCCGTGATGTCCTCGAAGCGCCAACCGCCAAGATTGCGGTAGAGCGCGTTGCAACCTTCCGTGCGCGCGAGAAAGACGTCCACGAGACCGTCGCCGTCCACGTCGCCCAGCGCGACGCCGGCGCCCTGGCCGAGAATCCGGTTCCGCAGCAGGGCAGCCTCGCTCACTGTGTTCTGAAACTGGATCCCCCCCCTGCTTCGGCTCATGCGCGTAAAACCCGCCTTGCCGCGGCGAACCTCGAGCTCGCGCCAGCGATAGCCGGCCTCCTGATGCCAGGGCGGCGGCTGTCTGGCGCACGCGAACAGGACCACCAGGACCACCAGGACCACACAGAGCGTCGCGGCGCCGCGTGCGACTGACGTACGCATCACCTCGAAGTCGACGTTTGTACGATCATCGCTTCGTCGTCTCGCGCCGACCCCGCTGTTGTAGTTCCGGGGTCGCATCGCGCGCGGAGGAAGCGTCCTGTGCTCCCTTTCCTCCTCGATCGCGCTGCACGTGCGCGAAAAGCTCCTTGCGAACTTCGGGATTGCTGATGTGCCAAACCACGCCGTCCGTGAAGTAGTGGTGAATGTTGATGAACGCCAGAAGGAGGATCGGCGCCGCCTTGCCGGGCTCCTCTCCGAACACATCGGCAACGATACTCATCGCGGTCGCGGGCAGGATCTGCGCGACGACGTAGCTCAGCCCTAGCAGCCCGATGGCATACAACGCCATGTGCGTCAGGAAGCGGCCGCGGGATCGCGATTCCGCCGATCGAGACGTGTTGATCTCCACGCGAATGGGAAACGCGAGATACTGGAGCGCGTGCGCGATCTGAATCCAGAAAATCGCCTTGGGGTCGCGAGCCATCATGCCGTACCAGACGAAAATGGCGAGCCATGCAACGAGCGCCCTGACCGGCGGCAATTTGCCTGTGCGGCGTCGCATTCGCATGAGACCCACCGCGCCAAGCACGAATGCGACGGCCGTCCCTGCGCTGAGGAGTAAATACAACGGCCTTACCTGCGATGGATCCCTGAGCATCGTATAGAGGAACCACGTGACATGCCAGGCGAGAAGGATCCGGAGGCCGGTTCGGATCAGGAACCGTTCGTCCTTGGTGAATTGCGTCCCGTCGAGGTAGGAATACGACGCCATCATGCCCCACACCTGGCCCGTGTAATGCCACGCGAGATACGCGCTGGACACGGCGATGATGACCGTTCCGAGGATGACCGAATCGTCTCCGGCCGCGACCGTCGCGAGGAGGTAGAGCAGCAGAAGCAGCGGGACGTACATCGACGCCCACTTGTGGCGCAGGATCATCGCACGGCTGCGATAGACGATCCGGTACGACGCCATGAAGTGCGGCATGTTGATGAGCGTCGCGATCCACGCCTGCGCTCCAGCGCCGATCAGCACGAGGTCCGAGCGTCCGCTGAGCAGCAACGGAATGAACACGATGAGGGACAAGCCGCCAACGCAGAGCAGATCCACGACCGGCGAGAGAATTGAAGCCGGGCGGGCCCGGGACGTTGCGGGCGTGGCGGACGCTGTTGGTGAGGCTGACGTTGCGTTCAACGCTTTCAGCTCCGTGGAACTCTTTGCATCGACTTCAGAAATATGATGTCTGGACCAGCAGATCCCACGCGCTTGCCGCGAAGCAAACCTAAATATAGGTCTTTCTGTAATCCGCCTCGTGACAAGGGCCGCCGAGCTGTTGCCCGGCGGCCCTCGCTGTCTGCACCAACGGGACTGCTTTTAGAGACCTGGCGGGCGTGGCGGCCGGCGGTCCCAGATGAATGCGATGGCCGGTCTGAGCGCCCCGAGGTTCCGAAGCGTGGCATTGCCGATAGAGCGGAGCGAGCTGCTCGCCACGGTGCGACCCGGCGCCTCTATCTCGGCGACCAAGCCACCGATCTTCGCGACGCTGAGCTCCGTTGCCGTGACGCCGCTGACCGTCGACGGCCCGTTGTTCTCTGCGTTGATGAAGCCGCTCGCGGTAACTGGCTGACCAACGACCCAGCCGTCGGTAAGGAAGGATCCCGTCGTTCGCGTGAACTGGTTTGCCGACGTAGCCCCGAGATCAGTGCGCGCGCCAGTCGTGACGAGGAACGCCGTGGTTTGCGGCCAAGCCGTGCATGGCACGGAGCCCGGGAAGACAATCGCAGTGAGAGCCGTGCCCGCATCGTGGAACCAGGCGTGGCTTCGATGTCACACTTCGGCTGATTCGTACCACCGCACGGCAAGAGCACCCGGTCACGGGATCCACCGCCAGGGTAGATGCCCAGATCCGTGATTGCTTGCGATAGCACGACCGTCGCGTCGAGGTGCGCCAACGCCGTCGCGGGCGCGGGGTCGGTGATGTCGTCGGATGGGACATAGATCGCCTGCACCGACGTAATCGATCCCTCCTTCGTCGACCTGATGCGCCCTGCAGATCGCCCATCTCCTCAGATGAACGCTGGCCGCCCCGCTATCGTGGTTGAGTTGGACCGGTAGCATCGACGCACTACACGAGGGCGTGAGGACCTCTGAAGGATATCATTCCGAGTCGCGAAGCAACGAGGAATCTGCAGTTGAGAGCCTGAAACGACAGATCCCTCGCTTCGCTCGGAAAGCGGCCGGTGGCCTGTCGTCACGACGAATGCAACGCTGCGCCAACTCAGCTTGTCGCGTCAGGCGAAGCGCCACCGGGGCCTTACAAACTCATGTTGGGCGATCGAAGATACGCAACTCGGTGTTGACTGCAGCGACCAGCGTCACCTGGCTCCCGTTGTCGTGACCGACAAGCAGCGCGAACCTGACCGGACTTGGCCACGGCTCCAGGATGTCGCATTGCACGACGTGAACCTCGCGCGTCTGCTCAGGTAGGAACGCGTCACAGCGTTGGCGTTGCTCCCGTCCGCGCGTTGAAACTCGCCCCCCGTGTACGTGTACGTTTCCGCTCCGTTACCGTAGTTGTCCAGGCTATCCCAGGCGTCTACAGAAAGCGTGGTTTCAGACCCGGTTGCCTCATTTATCCACTGGTTTCGCGTGTACTTGTACCCGTACCCACTACACCATGATACGCCTCCAGCATAGGTGAACTCTTGCGTTTCATCATTGGGGGAACTGCCATCAACACTCAATCGGAACGCCATGGCATTGATCGGCGCCGCGGTGCTGCACAGCTCGATGGTCACGGCCACGGTCGACGTTGAGAAGTTCCCCGTGGTTGGGGTGATGTTGACCGACACTTGCGCGTGCGCCCCATCGTATGCTGGAAAAAGCAGGACAGCGAACGCGAAGGCGAGCCTTTGAATTAACGAGAGCCGGGACATGGGATGACCTCCAAAACGGTTGATCGTTGATGGTTCACCGTTCAGCTGTTGCGACGCGAAATTGCAGGCAAACGGTTACTGCCCCACTCCGAGCACGATGCCCGAGTGATTTGCGGCGCATTTTCGCTTGCCTATTAGAGCGGCGCGCCTACATTCCGCTTAGTCGTTAGTGGCGACGTTGCCTTTGAAGCTTCGAGGCGTCGCCGAAACGCACGCCTCCATCAGGTTGAGTTGAGGACCGGATGTTCACCGAGGCGATGCTTGCTGCCTTCCACGCAGCTGACGAGGCATTGTTTAAAGACCTCGTTCGTGCACACAACAATCGTTTGCTGCGCTTTTGTCGTTTCTTCGCAAGATCACAGGACGAAGAAATGGAGTTTACGCAGCGGACGTGGGTGCTCGCGTGGGAGCGCCGGAGAGATTATAAGGGTGCTGGCTCCTTTGCGGGTTGGTTATTCCGCCTTGCGCGGTCGGTTTGCCTGCGGGAGGTCGCGGAGAATCGCCGGTTCGAGTCTGTCGATCTGCACCCGGAGCTACGCGTGACCACTCCGTACCATCCGCAGCAGGCGCTTACGAAGCAGGAGCGAGAGGACGTCCTCGTTTCTCTCGTCCTGTCCCTTCCACCACGCCAAAGGGCTGTCGTACTCATGCGCTATCTTGCGCGATGGTCAACTGCTGAGACAGCGGAGATCCTGCATTGCGCACCAGGCACTGTCAGGGCCGCCTGTTTTCAGGCCAGGGAGTCGCTGAAAAAGCGCGCGCCCAAAGGCGGTTTCTACACCAGGGAAAGTGAATGCAACCCCGTTGTGGTTGAACGCACTGCCACGTTGTGCGACGCTGCCAGTGATGCCACGCGGTTACATCTATCCCAAGCAGTTGAGACGCGGGCGCCTAAAGACGGCGGCGGTACACAAAACAGTCACATTGGCTGACCGCGTTCCGTTTGTCATTCCCCATCCGCAAACTCGGTCGGCATTCGTTTGTCATCCGGAATCCAGGCAGGCAGCCTGGTCTCAGGCGAGCAGCGACGGCTTTCCGCTACGTACGATGCAAGTCCACTGCGGATCAATGGCGGCGAGCGGCGAGAGGACATTCGCACGATCTCAGAGCCCTGTGTGTATCGTCTCCGCCTTGGTACAGCTTCTGAACCAGGAAGCTCTATTGCCTGGGATGCAGTCTCAAACATCTTCCCAGTGGTCGACGCGACTGTGAGCCGCCGGGGAGATTTGTGACAGAATTAGAGCGTGATCGCGCAGGTAAACGCGATTGCGTTATTGCGCGTTGTCGACTCAGGCTGGTGATTTCAGACGGCGTTACCTTTTTCGGTAACGACGCGCACTTGGTTCGCGACAACCTGGAGAAAGCGTTTCGCCCCGGCGTCGATCTTCAGTTCGCCCTTGCCCAGTAACGTCATCATCGGCGCATGATCGGTGAGAATAGCAACCTCACCGTCGAAGGCAGGTACCACTACGATGTGGCGTCGCCCTCGTAGAGCGACGCCTCGGGTGAGATGACAGAAACCTTGAGCACGAATCAGCCCTGCATCTTGCGCCCCGCAGGTCTCGTTACCCGCTTCTTTCAGCGACTCCCTCACGGTTGTCGCCTTGCCGTTCGCTCGGGTCGTTGCGACCAACTCCCCAGAGGACTCCCACCTCCTGGTCGATGTTCAATGCTGGGCATGCCACACGATAAGGGCCGCCCGGCTGTTGCCCGGCGGCCCTTGCCTGTCCACACCAACTGAAACGCTGTTAGAGTCCTGGCGGACGCGGCGGCCGACGATCCCAGATGAAGGCGATGGCCGGTCTGGGTGCCGCGAGGGTGCGAAGCGTGGCATTACCGATCGTGCGGACCGAGCTGCTCGATACCGTGCGGGCGGGAAGCTCGGCCTCGGCGACCAATCCACCGATCTTTGCGACGCTGAGCTCCGTTGCTGTAACGCCGCTGACCGTGGATGCTCCGTTGTTCTGCGCGTTGATGAAACCGCTCGCCGTGACTGGCTGACCGACGAGCCAACCATCGGTGAGGAAGGATCCCGTCGAGCGCGTGTAGCCAGTGGCGGACACGCCCATCGCGATGCTGCCGGTGGTCGCTGCTTCGAGTGTAGTCTGCGGCGTCTTCGTGACCGTGAGTGCCGTCGCCGCCACAGCGGACACGGTGGACACCCCGTTGTTTGCTCCCGAAGTGAAGCCGGCCCCGGCGACCTGCATGCCCACAACGAAGCCCTCCGTGAGGAAGGAGCCGGTCGTGCGCGCGTATCCCGTCGGGGTCGCGGAGAACACGCCCGCCGCGCCCACGGGGGTGCCCGCTTCCAGAACGGTCGAACCGCCGCCCACCTTGGTTACCGTGAGCGTCGTTGCCGTACGGGCGGTAACAGTGAACAAGCCATTGTTCGCTGCCTGCGTGAATCCGCACACCCCAACCACGCCACCCACTGGGATAGCGTCCGTAACGAAAGACCCCGTAGTGCGCGCAAAACCGGTGGCGGTCGCGCTCAAGTCGAACCGCGCACCAGTGCTGAACAGGAAAGGCGTAGTGCCCGTCGACGCCTGCGGCGCCGCAGTGCACGGGACCGAGCCCGGAAAAACCAGCGCCGTGATCGCCGACCCGGCGATCGTCGTGCCCGGAGTCGCTTCGATGTCGCACTTCAATTGACCTGCGCCACCGCACGGCAACAAGGCGTTGGTAACAGGGTCTCGCGCTCCGCTGGAGTTCGCCGGCACGCCCACCAGCGCCCGA
>JBBDXZ010000096.1:15844-19881 GCA_040902075.1 Gemmatimonadaceae bacterium | reverse complement strand
GATCTTTTCATTCAGCAGACGAAGCTGAAGAACACGCTCCGGCACCTCATGGGTGAGGATCAGATCACGCACTTGGGGCTGGAGTATTACCAGTCTTGACCGCTGACGTCGACGCACGGCGAGCGGCGCAGCCCTATGGGGGTGACGGCATTTGCGTGCACTGTGGCTGACAGCTCTCCTTGCGACGCTCGCGTGCGGGAATCGAGAACCGCGCGAGCGCCAACTTCGGCTGCTGAGCTCGACGTATTCGTTCACGATTGTTCCGAGTGAGGCGCCGCCGCGCGCGCGGGAAGCCATTCTGTACAAGATCGTCGTCCGTGACCGAGAAAGCCGGCAACCGATCGAGACTGGCGAGGGACAGATCTACGCCAACAACGAAGAGCGAGCGAGCACCTGGGATGGGCTCGCGAAGGGGGCCGAGTTGGGCACCTACTATGGGAAAATGAATTTCGTGACGGCCGGATTGTGGGCGGTCGCGATTCGATTCCGGCGCGATTCACTCCATGCGCTCGAGAAGGTCGAGTGGTTACAAGACGTGTATAACGAACGCCAACCCGCCGTTCCCTGATGCGTCACTTCTATCGCTCTCACCTGCCGCCACACGAAGTGCTCGATCGAGCGGACGCTTTCTTCCCACAGATCGGGCAGATGCCGCTGTCCACCGCGGCTCGAGCTCGGACGTTCTCCGGTTCACTCGGCGTCATGAAGCTCAGCGTGAAGACGGAAGGCGGCCATTACACCTTCGTCGAGGCGCAGACCGATCAGATGGGTGAGAGCCGGCTCGATCGGAACGTGAAACGGTTCTTCGTGACCCTGCATCGCACCGAGGACCCCCGGCACACGATCGAGGCCGCGTACTGATGAAAACGGCAGGGAAGAGGGAGGAGGGAAGAGGGAGGACGGACGCTGCTCGATCGGCGAGCTCCTCCCTCAACTCTCCTCACTCCTCCGTTTTGTCGCGGGACCAACTCCTTCAGCTCTACTACTGGATGCGTCTCACGCGTACGCTCGAGGAGCGGCTCGTGGCGCTCTACCGCCAGACGAAAGTGGTCGGTGGCCTCTTTCGGTCGCTGGGCCAGGAGGCCGATGCCGTCGGAAGCTGTTTCGCGCTCGAGAAACGCGACATCATGTCGCCCCTCATCCGCAATCTCGGGGCGATGCTCGTGAAAGGCGCTACGCCCGTCGAGGTGCTCAAGCAGTACATGGCGAAGGGAGACTCGCCGACCCGCGGCCGCGAGCTGAACATCCATTTTGGAGATCTCGATCGCGGTTTCATCGGACAGATCTCGCCGCTGGGCGACATGGTTCCGGTCATGGCGGGAGTCACCCTGACCTTCAAGATGCGCGGGGAAGACCGCGTTGGCCTCGTCTACGTGGGCGACGGCGCTACGTCCACCGGCGCTTTTCACGAGGGAATCAACTTCGCCGCGGTCCAGCGATGCCCGCTCGTGGTCGTCGTCGAGAACAATGCCTACGCCTACTCCACGCCCACCAGCAAGCAGACCCTCGCGCGTCAGTTCATCGACAAGGCCGCGGGGTACGGCATCCCCGGCGAGCGGGCCGATGGCAACGACGTGTTGGCGACCTATGGCGCCACCAAAGTGGCCGTTGATCGCGCCCGAGCGGGCGGGGGCGTTACCCTGGTCGAGCTGGTCACCTACCGGCGCAAAGGGCACGCGGAGCACGACAACCAGTCGTACGTTCCCAAGGGCGAGATCGAACGCTGGGAACGAGAGAACGATCCCATCGATCGCTATCAGAAGAGACTGCTGGCGGAATTTGATTTCGAGCCGGCAGCGCTCGCACAGATTGACGAGCGCGTGCGACTGGAAGTCGATCGCGCTACCGACGAAGCCGAGAAGTCGCCGTTCCCGGAGGCGCTTGATGCGCTGGAAGGCGTCTACGAGGATCCTCCGCGAGAGAAGCCACTTTGGTTTCGCGAGGGCGGCTCGGTAATCAAAGCGCACGAGCGACCGGAGGGCTGGGGCACCTTCTCGTCTAAACCCTCCCACTGATGGCCGAAATCACCTACCTCGAGGCCATTCGCGAAGCCCACTTCGAGGAAATGGAGCGTGATCCGAACGTCTTCTGCATGGGCGAGGACATCGGCGCGTACGGCGGCGCCTTCAAGGTCACGGAGGGGCTGCTGGCGAAGTTCGGCGAGCAACGCGTGATCGACTCTCCGGTCTCGGAGATCGCGCTGGTGGGTGCGGCCGCGGGGGCCGGCCACATGGGGATGCGTCCGATTGTCGAGATGCAGTTCATCGATTTCCTCGCGAACGCATACGACATGCTCACGAACTATGTCGCGACGGCGCGCTACCGCGCCTTCCTGCCTTGCCCGATGGTGGTGCGCGGGCCGAGTGGTGGATACGTGCGCGGCGGTCCGTTCCATTCGCAAAACCCCGAAGCGGGCTTCATCCACACGCCGGGACTCAAGGTCGTGTACCCCGCGACCGCGTCGGACGCCAAAGGGCTCTTCAAGTCAGCGGTCCGCGATAACGATTGCGTGCTGTTCTTCGAGCACAAGTATCTCTACCGGCGGATCAAGGAAGAGATGCCGGCCGGGGATCATCTGGTTCCGATCGGCAAGGCCCGCACGGCGCGTGAGGGGACGGATCTCTCGATCATCACGTATGCCGCGACGGTATGGAAGGCGCTCGAGGCCGCGGAGCAGCTTCAAAACGAGGACGGCCTGTCGGCCGAGGTCATCGATCTGCGGTCGCTCAGTCCGCTCGACGACGAGGCGATCGTCGCGACCGTGAAGAAGACGAACCGCGTGCTCATCCTGCACGAGGACACTCGTACCGGAGGCATCGCCGGCGAAATCACGGCACGCATCAACGAGAGCTGCTTCGAGTGGCTCGACGCGCCCGTATGGCGCGTGACGGCGCATGATATTCCGCTGCCGTACGCGCCGTCGCTCGAAGACTTCGTCCTCCCGCAAACTGCGGACATCGTGCACGTCGCGCGAAGGTTGGCGGCGTACTAATGCGTTCGACGCCCGACGTACGACGGTCCACCTATGGCGGCTAACGCAGGTGGGCTGGACGCGTCAAAGGACACCATTTGGCCCTATATTGGTGTCGGCTGTCTGACACTGCCGGTCGGGTTTTTTGGCGGCGGCATGATTGCCGTCCTCATCGCCAAGATCGTCGGTGCCGTGACGGGATGTATGCCGCCGGAGGGGTTTCCGGCTTGCGCGACCTGGGACTTCTTGTTGCCCGGCGCGTTGATCGGCGGCGTCGGACTGCCAACGATGGCGATTCTTCGTTTGCGCCGGGGTCGCAAGACGCCGGGCGGGGCAAAGGGAACCAGTTAAGGAGGAGCGGTGGCTCGCGTTGACATCGTCATGCCGCAGATGGGTGAATCCATCGCGGAAGGAACGCTTTCCAAATGGTTGAAGAAGGTCGGCGACCCGGTCAAGCGGGACGAACCGATTTTCGAGATTTCCACTGACAAGGTGGATGCCGAGATCCCGGCGCCCTCCAGCGGCGTATTGGCGGAGATCCTGGTGACGGAGGGGCAAACGGTGGCCGTCTCGACGGTCGTGGCGCGGCTCGAGACGGAAGTCGGCGCCGCAATTCCGGCTGCTGCCCCCGGCTCACCGAAGAGCGAGCCCGCGAAAGCCGCCGTGCCCGGCGCGCCCGCGAAAGCCGCGGCAGCGACCGTGGGTGCAGCACTGCTCCCGCCTTCCGCTGCGTCCTCCGCGGTCAAGCACGGCCCTTCCGGGGGGAACGGCAACTCGCTCGAGGATCGACTCCGCACCAAGTCGTCGCCGCTCGTCCGAAAGATCGCGGCCGAACATGGCGTCCAGCTCACGGGAATGCGCGGATCCGGAATCGCGGGACGAGTCACGAAAAAAGACATCATGCAGTTCCTCGAGTCGGGCGGCAGTGCAGCAGCCACGCGGCCATCGATGTACGCGCCCGCTGGACTCGACTATCAGGCCCCAACCGTCGAGCCGTGGCCCGGCGACGTCGTCGAGCCGATGTCGAAGATCCGGCAGCTCACGAGCGACCACATGGTGGTCGCGG
>JBBDXZ010000096.1:12522-15834 GCA_040902075.1 Gemmatimonadaceae bacterium | reverse complement strand
CCCCCCGCGGCGGCACGCCGCGCATGTGACGTCGTTTTTCGAGATCGATCTCACCCGCGTGTCCAAGCTGCGCCAGAAAATGCGCGCACAATTCGAGCAACAGACGAGACAGAAGCTCACGTTTCTCCCGTTCATCATCAAAGTCGTCGTGGACGCGCTCAAGCAACACCAGGTGTTGAACGCGGCGCACACGGGCAACCGCATCGTCTATCGCAAGCAGTACAACATTGGTATCGCGGTCGCCCTCGACTGGGGCCTGATCGTTCCAGTCATTCGTCACGCGGAGGATCTGTCGCTCTCGGGTCTCACGAAGTCGGTCAACGATCTCGCGGATCGGGCTCGCAACAAACGGCTGAAGCCCGAGGAGGTGCAAGGCGCGACGTTCACGATCACCAACCCGGGCGTTTTCGGCTCGCTCGCCGGAACACCCATCATACCGGCGGGGACGTCCGCAATCCTCGGTCTCGGCGCGATCGAAAAACGACCGAAAGTGACGGCTGGGCCGGACGGTGAGGACGTCATCGCCATTCGCACCTGTGCGTACTTCTCACTCTCTTTCGATCACCGGATCGTCGATGGCGCGGACGCAGACAGGTTCCTCGCGACCGTGAAGCGCGGCTTGGAGAGCTATCCCGATTCGGAGGTCTGACGGTGCCGCGTGCGATCTCCATGCGCCACACCGTCGTGCCCGCGGGCGATCGGAAGCAGTTTCACGCGCGCGCCCGCCGCGTGCTCGTGCACTACTCCGGGAACGGCTGTCATTATTGGCTCTTCGAGGAGGCGGGCCTTCCGGGCGCATACGTCGAGTTCTTCGAGGCCACCGATCGGGACACCTTGCTGCGCGCGCACCGCGACGCGCCGCAACCGGTGCTCGAATCGGCACGCATGTACGTTGAAGTGGAGTTGACCTGATTCCATGCCCACACGCACGGTAAACATCGGTGGCAAATCCTGGCGCGTCATTCCGTCCGGCCGTGTCACGCAATACGATCGCGATGAGTTCGCGGTGCTCTTCGTCTCCGAGGATATGAGTGGCGGAAGGAAACGCGAAGTACGCGTCACGCGCTATTCACCGGTCGGCGCGCGGTCGCGCGAGCGATCATTGGCGGAACTGAGCGAGGCCGAGCTGACGCGGCTGTTCATGACGTCTCAACCAAGCGACACGTCGCCCGAGGCCGGCTACACGTCGTGAGCGAGCCAGTCGGGATGGGAGGCGCGCACCACGAGTTCGTGGATCTGCACACCCACTCGACCGCCTCCGATGGGGCTCGATCGCCGGCGGAGGTCGTGCGTGCCGCCAAAGCAGCGAGGCTCACGGCCGTTGCCTTGACCGATCACGACACGCTGGCCGGCCTCGCGGACGCTCGCGCGGCCGGGGTGGAGGCCGGCATTGCCGTGATAGCCGGCGTCGAGCTGAGCGCCGTCGAAGGAAACGTCGAGACGCATATCCTCGGCTTGCACCTTGGCGAGCTGTCAGAGTTGGAACATCGCTTGGTGGGCTTGCGAGAAATGCGATTGGATCGGGCGGCCCGCATCGTCGAGCGGTTGAACGTCTTGGGCATCCCGGTCATGTTCGAAGCCGTGTTGCAGGAAGCGGCCGGTGGCGCCGTCGGACGGCCGCACGTCGCTCGCGCTCTGATCGCCGGCGGCTGGGTTCTGGATTTTCGCGAGGCATTCGACCGGTACTTGGGCAACGGCAAGGCGGCGTTCGTCGCCAAGGACCATTTGCCCCTCGCCGACGCGATCAGCCTCATTCACCGCGCCGCTGGCCCCGCGGTTCTCGCCCATCCGGGCCAGCAGGGAACGCGCGAGCGCATCGGCGTCCTGGCAGCCCTCGGGCTGGACGGAGTCGAAGTGCTCCACCCCAGTCACAGTGGCGAGGATTCGCAACGCCTCGATGCGTTGGCGGCTGAGCTCGATCTCGTGCGCAGCGGCGGATCCGATTGGCACGGCGCCCCGGATGGCGCACGCTCTCTCGGGATGATGCGCGTGCCGTCTCAATGGCTCACCGACCAGGAAGCACGCGTCGCGACACGTGGGTCGCGTCGCGTCGCGTGAACCGCCCATGGAACTACGCGACAAAGTTGCGCTGGTCACGGGCGGCGGGCGGCGCGTCGGCCGGGCGTTAGCGCTCGCGCTCGCGGAGCGCGGCGCCCACATCGCCGTGCACTACAATCAGAGCGCGGAGGGCGCCCGTGACGTCGCGAACGCCATCGCGCAGCAAGGCGGTCGCGCCGGCATCTACGCCGCTGATCTGACCCAGCCGAAGGCGCCGGCGTCGCTCGTTCAGCAAGTCGTGGATGGCCTCGGATCGCTCGACGTGTTGATCAATTCGGCGGCGGTGATGATTCGAACGCCGTTCGGCGAAGTGGACGTCGCCCGATGGGACGAGATCTTCGCGCTCAACCTCCGGGCCCCTTTCTTTCTGTCCCAGGCCGCCGCACCGCACCTTCGCCGCGCGAAGGGCGCGATCGTGAACATCGCCGACCTCGCGGCCTTCGAAACCTGGCCGGGCTACGTCCCTCACGGTCTCAGCAAGTCCGGCATCGTTCACATGACCAAAGCGCTGGCCCGCGTGCTCGCCCCGGATGTGCGCGTCAACGGGATCGCGCCTGGTACCGTGCTGCTCCCGGATGATTGGAGTGAGGCAGACGCCGCCCGCCTGGATGAGACCACGCCCCTCAAGCGCCAGGGTACCCCGGAAGACGTTGCGTCCGCGATGCTCTTTCTCCTGGAGGCCGACTACATCACCGGCGAAACGATCATCGTGGACGGCGGGCGGAATGTGCGTAGGTGATCCCCTAGATTTCAACCATGGGTCAGACGTATCAACACGAAGTCGTCATCATCGGAGCGGGCCCGGCGGGAATGTGTGCCGCCATGTACGCGGGCCGCGCCATGTTGGACGCGGTGATATTGGAGCGCGGCTTTCCGGGCGGTGAGTTGCTGAACACTGAGCTCATCGAGGACTACCCGGGATTCGAGACTGTGCTCGGGCGGGAGCTTGCGGAGAGGTTTCACGCACACGCCGAAAAGTTCGGTGCGCAGTTCAAGCTCGGTGTCACGGTCACCACCCTCCGGAAGCGCGACGATGGGATGTTCGAGAGCGTCGCCGACAACGGGGACGTCTACGTCTCGCCCACCGCGATTATCACGGCTGGCGGCACTCCTGTGAAACTCGGAATTCCCGGCGAGATCGAGTACGCTGGAAAGGGGGTGTCCTACTGCGCTATCTGTGACGGTGCCTTTTTCCGAAATCAGACCATCGCAGTGGTCGGCGGCGGCGACCCCCCCGAAGAAAGCCCCCCCCAT
>JBBDXZ010000096.1:0-12512 GCA_040902075.1 Gemmatimonadaceae bacterium | reverse complement strand
GGCGGCGGCCACGCCGCCGCGGAGGAATCCGATTTCCTCACGCGATACGCCGAGAAGGTGTACCTGATCCACCGCCGCGACGAGCTGCGCGCATCCAAGATTCTCCAGCGACGCGTCTTCGAGAACCCCAAGATCGAGCCGATTTGGGACACGGTCGTCGAGGCCGTGGACGCCGATGGCCAGGGACTGGTCAACAACCTCAAGCTTCGCAATGTGAACACAGGTATCGGGCGCGACCTGTCCGCGACGGGAATGTTCGTATTCATCGGTTTCCGCCCGAACACCGGGATCATCGAAGGACACGTGGATCACGACGAGATGGGCTATCTGCGCACCGACGCCAACATGCAGACGTCCATTCCCGGACTATTTGCCGCTGGCGATCTACGGGCGCAGTTGACGCGCCAGATCACCACTGCGGTGGGTGATGCAACGACTGCGCTGATCGCCGCGGAGAAGTATTTGAAAGCGCTGCGCGATGGAGAGAAGGTGCCGGTCATTCAGGGCACCGGAGGCTATACCACGTGAACGTCGAGTGGGTGACCGTCGGCCCGTTCCAGGAGAACAGCTACCTGGTGAGCGACAGGTCCACGCGTCGCGGCGTGTTGATCGATCCGGGGGATGAAGCCTCCCGGATCATTCGCATGGTCCGCGCCGCCCAAGTCGAGATCGATGCGATCTGGCTGACGCACGCGCACCTCGATCACCTGGGAGCGGTGGCTGCGATCAAGGGGGAATGGAACGTTCCGGTACTGCTGCACAGCGACGATCTCGTGTTGTATCGGCGGGCGTCGCAACAAGCCGCCTTCTATGGGTTGCCGTTCGAGCAACCAGCCGATCCTGAAGGAGGGCTCAAGGAAGGCGACGTACTCTCGGTCGGCGGCTCACGCTTTACCGTGCGCCACACGCCGGGGCATTCTCCCGGACACGTCGTGTTCGTCGGAGACGACGTCATGATCGGTGGTGATCTGCTGTTCGCCGGCTCGATCGGGCGCGTCGATTTGCCGCTGTCGAATCCCGAGGCGATGGAAGCTTCGCTGGCGCTGGTCGCGACGTTCGATCCGGACCTCGCGGTTTATCCGGGCCATGGTCCACCCACAAGCATTGGAGCAGAGCTGGCCACGAATCCCTATCTGGCCGCCGTGAGGACTTCCCTATGACATCCGGCTTTCGCACGGAGAAGGACCCCCTTGGGGAGAAGCAAGTGCCCGAGGGCGCGCTGTATGGAGTTCAAACCGTACGCGCGATCGAGAATTTCCCCATCAGCGGCCTTCGGCCGCTCGAACCGTTCGTCATCGCCCAGGTATGGCTCAAGAAAGCCGCGGCGCTGACCCACAAAACGACTGGGCGCCTCGACTCGAAATTCGCCGACGCGATCGTCAAGGCGGCCGACGAAGTGCTCGGCGGCAAGCACCGCGACCAGTTTGTCGTGGACCCCTATCAGGCCGGCGCCGGTACGTCGCACAACATGAACGTCAACGAAGTGCTGGCGAACCGCGCCAACGAGATCCTCGGCGGCAACCGCGGCGAGTACAAGCCCGTGCATCCGAACGACCACGTGAATATGGCGCAGAGCACAAACGACACGATACCCACCAACATTCGTCTCGCCTGCCTCGCGCGCCTCGGGCCCCTCGTCGCGGCGTTCCGTGGCTTGCGCGACGCGCTCGCGGACAAAGGTCGTGAGTTCGACGACATCGTGAAGGCGGGACGCACGCACCTTCAGGACGCGATGCCCATCCGGCTTGGCCAGGAGTTCACGGCGTACGCCGGCTCGATCGATCGAGGCACGCGTCGTCTGATCGACGCGTCCGACTACCTCAAGGATCTCGGCATCGGAGGCAGCGCGGTGGGTACGGGAGTGACCGTGGAGAAGGAGTACCCCGCGCTCATGAACAAGCACCTGAAAG
Source organism: Gemmatimonadaceae bacterium (assembly GCA_040902075.1). Taxonomy (GTDB): domain Bacteria; phylum Gemmatimonadota; class Gemmatimonadetes; order Gemmatimonadales; family Gemmatimonadaceae; genus DASPMP01. Next base: position 10,602 of record JBBDXZ010000096.1, on the reverse strand, counting down.
CGATCACCGGCCTGGAGCTTCGCGTGAGCGACGATCGAATACAGTCCATGCAAAGCATGGGCGATGTCGCGGGTTTCAGTGCCGCGCTTCGCGTGCTCGCGCTCGACCTGAGCAAGATCGCGAGCGATCTCCGGTTGATGGCCATGGGACCGCGCACCGGCATCGACGAGATCCGGTTGCCGGCGGTTCAGCCTGGATCTTCGATCATGCCGGGCAAAGTGAATCCGTCGATCCCGGAAATGGTGAACCAGGTGTGCTTCCAGGTGATCGGATGCGACACCACGGTGTCGATCGCCGCGGAGCACGGACAGCTCGAGCTCAACGTCATGATGCCCGTGATCGCGTTCAATGTCCTGCTGTCGATGGAGATCATGACGAACGCGGCGAAGATCCTGACTGAGAAATGCGTGCGCGGCATCGAAGCGAATCGTGAAATGAACGAGTACTGGGTGGAGCGGTCCGCCGCGCTCGCGACCGCGCTGGCTCCCCAGATCGGTTACGCGCGCGCGGCAGAGCTCAGCAAACGATCGGTGAAGGAAGGCACGCTGATCCGTGACCTCGTGAGGCAGGAAGGTATTCTGCCCGCCGATCAGATCGACGAGGTGCTCGACTTGAAGAAAATGACGGAGATTGGAGTGCCGGGCGGGACCCATGGGGCGGTGGCCGCAGGATAGTTGGGAGTGGGAAGTGGGAGGTGAGGCGTTGCGCGCCCTGTACGCATCTCAGCCCACTACCCACTTCCCACTACCCACTACCCACTACTCACTTCCCACTACCCACTCCCCTCTCTCAGTCTTATCCTCAAGGTGTGCGGATAACCACTCTCGCCGAGTACGGCGTCATCTGTGCGCTTCACCTCGCCAAGCGCGTCGGTGAAGGGCCAGTCACCGGTCGCGACATTGCGGCACGGGAGCGCCTCCCGGTGGATTACGTCGAGCAGATTCTGCTGCGACTGCGGCGCGCGGGACTTGTAAAGAGCACGCGCGGTGCGCACGGCGGTTACGCCCTCGCCGTCCGGCCTGAGGAGGTGTCGGTCCGCGACGTGATCGCCGCCTCCGAGCTCCAGACGTTTGATCTGCATTGCATCACGCATCCGGTGGAGGAGGAGCGTTGCTCGGCCTCCCATGCGTGCAGCATCCGGCCTGTCTGGGTGATGCTGCAGCAGAAGATCGACACCGTGCTCGACAGCGTGCATCTCTCCGACTTGCTGCACGAAGAGAACGAAGTGCGCGAGCGCGTGGGCTTGCCGCTTGGTGGATCGCCACTTGGCGCGCGCGGGTTGCCCGTTCTCCAGTCTCGCTAGCGGGGCAGCGCGCCAATGGCGCTCTTCAGGGAATGGCGCGCGGCGAGGCAGCTTCAGCGTAAAGCCGGTCAATTCGTCGCCGACGTGACGGACGAGCCGAGCGCGGAGGACGTCGCGTGGCTGGCGCATATCGCCACCCGCGGCGATGAGGATCACGCGCGATGGGAGCTCCGATACGCCCGACGCGCCATCGGCCTGCTGGTGGCACAGCGCGACGCGCTCGACGATCGCACCGGATCCCTGGTCGCGCGTGCGATGAGCGAGGCGTTCGAACGCGACGAGAGAATCGACCGAGACCGGCGGGATCTCGCCGAACGGCAATTCAACGCGCGTTTGAGCGCGTACCGCGACGCGTTGAGTGCCCGCGTTCCGGACTCGGCAGTCCGGCTCGGCCAGACCCTGCTCGCGTTTTCCGGGGGCTCGTTCCGCGACGTTGACGCCAATGTTCGCCGCGCCGGCAACCTGCTTGACGGGTACGTCAAGGAAGCGAACGAGGCCTTACGGACGGTTTTTGGCACAGCCACGCTTCCGGAGCACGTTCCTCCGTCGGCGATGGCGGGTGGCAAGGCGATCTGACGCCCTGAAAAAACGTGGCTCCGAGAGGGAGCCGCGTCGTGCAGTGCCGAAGGGGGGACTCGAACCCCCACGAGCTTGCGCCCACTGGCTCCTGAAGCCAGCGCGTCTACCAGTTCCACCACTTCGGCGGGGAAAAAGCAACGTAGTTTTTACACAACGTAAAGTCAACGCAGATAGGCACTTTGGCGACCAAAGACGAACCAAAAAAGGAGATCATTTCCGTCGCGAGGAACAAGCGCGCGCGGTTCGATTATCACCTCCTGGAGACGTTCGAGGCAGGCATCGTTTTGGGTGGAACGGAGGTCAAATCGCTGCGAAGCGGCAAGGCGAGCATTGCGGACGCCTATGGGATTGTTCGGGACGGCGAAGTCTTTCTGCTGAACGCGCACATCCAGCCTTATGAAAGTCGAGGCTATGCCAATCACGAACCCACGCGAAGCCGGAAACTGTTGCTCCACCGCAAGGAAATCCGTCGTTTGATTGGAGCGGTCGAACGGCAGGGCCTCACGCTGATCCCCTTGGAACTGTATTTCAAGAAAGGAGTAGCGAAAGTGACACTCGCGCTTGCCAAGGGTAAGAAACTGCACGACAAACGCGATACTGAAAAACAACGGGACGCCGAGCGCGAGATGGCTCGATTGGGACGTACCAGATGATGCTGTTGTTGGGTGTAGTGGTGATGGCAGCCCTACAAGCCGGGCCGCTTCCTGCGCAAGCCGCGGCGCGGGTCGGCTCCGGACCGCGCACGCCCGCGACGTCCGTCGCGCGCCCGCGGCCAAAACAACGCACGCCGGTCCACACCGTGGCGCCGCGCGCAAAAACGAAGACTCGGGTCGTGGTGGATGCCGGACATGGCGGTCGCGACCCGGGCGGGCCGATCCGGGCCGGCGCGCTGTCCGAGAAGGACATCACGCTGCAAGTCGCCATGAAGGTGGGCGACGCGCTGCGCGCCCGCGGCGTGGACGTCGTCTTCACGCGGACGAAGGATACGCTGGTCGCCCTCGACGATCGCGGCCACATGGCGAACCAATTACGCGGCGACATCTTCATTTCGATTCACGTGAACGCGGCGAATCCAGGCTGGAAGGATCCGGGCGCCGCGCGCGGGTTCGAGACGTACTTCCTTGCGGAAGCGAAGACGGAGGACGCGCGCCGCGTCGAAGAGATGGAAAACGAAGTGGTGCGATTCGAATCCGAGACGAAACTTCAATCCAACGATCCGCTCAGCTTCATTCTCAGCGACATGAGGCAGAACGAGCACCTGCGCGAATCGTCGGATCTCGCGGAGATCGTGCAGCGGCATTTGGAGGAGGTGCATCCCGGGCCGAATCGCGGGGTGAAGCAGGCGGGCTTCCGCGTGCTCGTCTCCGCGTTCATGCCCGCCGTGCTGGTGGAGATCGGTTTCGGAACCAACGCCGCGGAAGCGGAGTTCATGTCGAAGCCGGCGAAGCAGCGCGTGCTCGCGCGCGCCATCGCCACGGCCACGACGGAGTATCTGGAGCGCTATCAGCGTCGCGTAGGTGGGGGCGCCGCGGCGCCGGCATCCGGCGCGCATGAGTGACGGGAGGGGCCTCCTCGCCGTCACCGCTGGTTCGCTTCAGTTTCGAAATCCCATTCTGCTCGCTGCCGGGACGGCGGGGTACGGCGCGGAGCTCGAGGGAGTCATCGATCTCGACGCCGTCGGCGGCATTGTCACCAAAGCGGTCAGCCTCGAGCCTCGCGCGGGAGCCGCGGAGCCTCGCGTCGCGGAGTTCACCGACGGCATGATCAACGCGGTCGGCCTGGCGAACCCGGGCCTCGCCGAAGTCTCCCGCGTGCACGTGCCGTGGCTGGCCTCTCACCATTCGAAGACCCGGAAACTGTTCAACGTCGTCGGGTTTGCGGTCGACGAGTTCTCCTCGGTAGTTCGCGGATTGGAAGCCGCCGCCGCGTCGCACGCCGCGGCGATCGATGGCTACGAGCTGAATGTGAGCTGCCCGAACGTGAAACAGGGCGGCACGGAGTTCGGGGCCGATGCCGCCTCGCTGCGCGGCGTGGTCGTGGGGGCGCGCGGTTCCACCAGGCGTCCGCTCTTCGTCAAGCTGTCGCCAGCGTTGTCTGACATCGCGGCCGCGGCGCGCATCGCGGTGGACGCGGGCGCGGACGGCATCACGGTCGTGAACACGATCCCCGGCCTCGTCGTCGATGTCGAGCGCCGCCGTCCGGCGCTTGGCTTTGGGAGCGGTGGCGTGAGCGGACGCGCCATTCTTCCGGTCGGGGTGCTCGCGACGTGGAAAGTGTCGCGGGCGGTGAACGTCCCCGTGATCGGGATGGGAGGTGTCGCCGAAGGCACTGACGCCCTTCAGTACATCATGGCCGGCGCGACTCTCGTCGGTGTCGGCACCGCCGCGCTGCGCGATCCGCGATCGCCAGAGCGCATCATCCGCGAGATGGAACAGTGGTGCGACCGCCACAACGTCGGTTCGGTCGTGGAGTTGCGCGGCACCCTTGAATGGCCGTCATGAGCGGTCGCGTGACCCCGATCGTGGCGCTGGACGTCGGCAACTCGGCCGCCGCTCTGGACGTCGTGGACGAGCTGGGCGACCTGTGCCGCTTCTTTAAGGTCGGGAGCGAGCTGTACACGGCAGAAGGCGCCAGCGTGGTCCACGCGGTCCGGGGACGCGGCGCGTCGGTATTCCTCGACCTCAAATTCCACGATATCCCGAACACCGTGCGAGGCGCCGTTCGCAGTGCCGCGACGCTCGGGGTTCAGCTGCTCACCGTCCACGCTTCCGGGGGTCGCGCGATGATGGAGGCGGCGGTCGCCGCGGCCCACGATGTGGCGTCGGACTGCGGGATACTGGCCGTCACTGTCCTGACCTCGATGGATGCGGACGCTGTCTCTGATGTCTGGGGTCGGCGAGTCGCCGACGTCGAGGCGGAAGTCCTGCGACTTGCGCAGCTGGCGCGCGATGCGGGGGTTCATGGGATCGTTTGCAGCGGCCGCGAGGCCGCCGCGGTGCGCGCAAAGTTCGGGGACCAGGTCGCGATCCTCGTCCCGGGAGTCCGTCTCACGAGCGGCGATCGGCAGGATCAGGCGCGCGTGGTCACCCCCAGTGAGGCCGCCGCGGCGGGAGCGCGCTACATCGTGGTGGGTCGAGCGGTAACGGGCGCGAAGTCGCCCCGATGCGCTATGAACGAGGTGCTGTCGGACTTGCCTTAAGTAAATGCCCTTGATACTGTTAGAGTCTGTCCCGGAAAGGGGCATTTTCCATATCCGCACGGATCGACGAGGTTTTTGTGAAAGTTCGCACCAGCGTGAAACCGATCTGCGAGCACTGCAAGGTGGTCAAGCGCAACGGCGTGACGCGAGTCATCTGCAAGCGCAACCCCAAGCATAAACAGCGGCAGGGCTGAGCCTCATGGCACGTATCTCCGGCGTGGATCTTCCGCGCGACAAGAAAGTCGAAGTCGGCCTGACCTACATCTATGGCATCGGCCGCCACAACGCGTCCGACATCATGCAGAAAGCCAACATCGATTCGGCGCTGCGCATTCGCGATCTGACGGACGCCGACGTCAACCGTCTGCGCCAGGTCATCGAGCGCGATTACAAGGTCGAAGGTGCCCTGCGGACTGAAGTCGCGATGAACATCAAGCGTCTCATGGACATCGGTTCGTATCGCGGCATTCGTCATCGTCGCGGTCTGCCGGTGCGCGGCCAGCGGACGCACACGAACGCCCGGACCAAGAAGGGTCCGCGTCGCGCCATCGCCGGGAAGAAAAAAGTGACTAAGTAATGCGCAGCCGTTAGGCGAAGCATCACGTCTCAAACAAAAACATGGCTACTGGAAAGAAGGCAAAACGCGTGGTGGACGCCGAAGGCGTGGCGCACATCGCCGCGACGTTCAACAACACGACCGTGACGATCACCGATGTTCACGGAAACACGATCTCCTGGGGCTCCTCCGGCAAGGCGGGGTTCAAGGGATCGAAAAAGAGCACGCCGTTCGCGGCCACCGTGGCGGCGGAGCAGGCGGCGCGCGAAGCACTGAGTGCCGGCGTGAAGCGCGTACACGTGCGAGTGCAGGGCCCGGGGAGCGGACGCGAGTCCGCCATTCAGGCGCTGGCCTCGGCGGGTCTTCAGGTGAAGTCCATCAAGGACGTCACGCCGATCCCTCATAACGGCTGTAGACCGCCGAAGAGGCGGAGAGTGTAACAAGACGGACGTCGGACTTCCGCATCGGACGTCGGGAACCCGACGTCTGACGTCCGAAGCCGACGTCCAGCAGTTCAGGTCGGGACCTTCACTCCCATTCGAGCCTGCCGCGCGTGAAGGGCGGGGCAGGGCGATGCCGGGCAGCCGGCAAGACCCCATTTATCACATGCCTACTATCGATCTCCGCGGCCTAGTCCGCCCGCAACTCGTCGAGTCCACCAAGCGCGACGACAATCCCAACGTCGCGGAATTCCGCCTGCAGCCGCTCGAGCGCGGCTTCGGGCACACCCTCGGCAACGCGATGCGCCGCATGCTGCTCTCGTCGTTGCGTGGGTCCGCCGTTTGGGCGTTCCGCATCGATGGCGTCGTCCACGAGCACCAGACCATTCCGGGTGTCGTCGAGGACGTGCATCAGATCATCGGGAACCTCAAGGCGCTGACGCTCACGCTCGACGAGGGCGTCGAAGACGTCGTGCTTCGGGTTTTCAAGGGCGAAGCCGGTCCGGTCACTGCCGCCGACGTCCAGCAGTCGGTCGCAGGAGCGCGGGTGGTCAATCCCGCGCAGCACCTCTTCACGCTCCAGGACGACCGCGACATCTCGATGGAGCTGTATGTCAACAAGGGTCGCGGCTACGTCGAAGCCGACCAACATCCGCTCGATCGCGGACTGCCGGTGGATCTCGTGCGGGTGGACTCGATCTACAACCCCGTGCGGCGCGCCAACTTCTCCGTCGCGGAAACCCGCGTCGGACAGCGCACCGACTACGACCGCCTCACGCTGGTCGTCGAGACGAACGGCACGATCTCTCCGGAAGAAGCCGTGAGCTACGCCGCCGCTCTCGCACAGACGCACTTCCAGTATTTCGTCGAGTTCGGAACGCATGCGTCGGCTCCGCTCGGCTTGGCGATGGAGACGGGCGACGGCGACGCCGGCAAGATGGCCCACAAGCTCCGCACGCCGATCGACGATCTCGAGCTGTCCGTCCGATCGGTGAACTCGCTCAAGAATTCCAACATCCGCACCCTGGGTGATCTCGTCAGGCAGACAGAGAGTCAGATCCTGCAGGTCAAGAACTTCGGGAAAAAGTCTCTTCAGGAGATCGCCGATCTGCTCGAGCGGGAACGGCTCAATTTTGGGATGCGGTTTGAGGAGGCTGACGGTGGGCTGCGCGTGATGGATTGGGGCACGCCGCCGAGCCAGGCTGCCGCGGCGGCGCCAGACGACATGGAGGAGTAAGGCAATGCGGCATCGCAAAGCGGGGCGTCAGCTTCGCCGGACGAGTGAGCAGAAGCTCGCCCTCATGCGGAACCTCGCGACGTCCCTCATCGAGAGCGGCGCCATCGAGACGACCGAGGCGAAGGCGAAGGAGCTGCGGCCGTTCGTCGAGAAGCTGATCACCAAAGCCAAGACCGGGACGCTGCATTCGCGCCGGCTGGCGGGGCGTCACATTCAGAAGCGCGAAGCGGCGGACAAGTTGTTTCGCGAGATCGGTCCCCGGTACGCGAAGCGCGCCGGCGGTTACACGCGCATTCTCAAAACCGGACATCGCAAAGGCGATGGCGCCGAGATGGCGCGCATCGAGCTGGTGGAGGAGTAGATCCATGGCAATCGACAGAAGCCGCTGCTACGTGTGCGCCAAGGGCGTCGCGTTCGGCAACAACGTGTCACACGCGAACAACAAGACGCGTCGCACGTGGAAGCCGAACTTGCAGGTTGCACGCATCGTCGGACCGGAAGGCAAGATCATCAAGATCAAGGTCTGCACCGGCTGCTTGAACGCGGGGAAAATCAAGCGGGCCCCGAGAGGCAGCGCCGTCGCGTGACCGCGCGCGAATCGCGCCAGTGGACAAGGGGAGCTTCGTGCTCCCCTTTTTCATGACATGCCAACTGCGCTAATCACCGGCATCACGGGACAGGACGGCTCGTACCTCGCCGAATTCCTGCTCGACAAGGGGTACCGTGTCGTGGGAGTCGTCCGGCGCAGCTCGACGACTCCGTACGAGCGTATCGGACACCTCGTGGACCGCGTCGAGCTCGTCTCCGCCGACCTCCTCGATCAGACGTCGCTCACGGACGCCGTCCACGAGTATCAGCCGGACGAGATCTACAATCTCGCCGCGCAGAGCTTCGTGCAGGCATCCTGGACGCAGCCCGTGCTCACCGGAGAGTTCACGGCGCTCGGGGTCACCCGCATGCTCGAGGCCATGAAGAAGGCCGCGCCGAAGGCGCGCTTCTATCAAGCCAGCTCCAGCGAGATGTTCGGCAAGGTGCACGAGTCTCCCCAACGCGAGACCACACCGTTCTATCCCCGCAGTCCGTACGGCGTCGCCAAGGTGTACGCGCACTGGATCACCGTGAACTATCGCGAGAGCTTCGGTCTTTACGCGGTCTCGGGAATCCTGTTCAACCACGAGAGCCCGCGGCGCGGACTCGAGTTCGTCACGCGCAAAGTGAGCGACGCCGTGGCGCGCATCAAGCTCGGCCAGCAAAAGGAAGTGCGACTCGGCAACATCGAGGCCCGCCGCGATTGGGGATTCGCGGGCGACTACGTTGAAGCCATGTGGATGATGCTTCAGCAGGACGCGCCCGATGATTACGTCGTCGGTACCGGCGACACGCGCTCGGTTCGAGAGCTCTGCGAGGTCGCCTTCGACCACGTTGGTCTGGATTACCGGAAATATGTCGTTCAGGATCCGAAGTACTTGAGGCCCGCCGAGGTCGATCTCCTGGTGGCTGATGCCAGCAAGGCCAGAGCAAAGCTTGGGTGGACGCCCAAGATTTCATTCCACGAGTTGGTGCGCATGATGGTCGATGCCGACCTCAAGCGACACAAAGTTTCGGGCTGAAATCGCCGCCATGTCGCAACGCGTGCTGATCACTGGCGGCGCGGGGTTCGTCGGCCAGTGGCTGTCTCGTGCGCTGCTCGAGCGCGGATGGTCCGTATTCGCCGGCACGATCGAGGGCGCGCCGCAGGCGGGCGTGCTCTCTGCGCAGGAAAGGGCCGCGATCTGTTGGACGCCGCTCGACGTGCTGTCCGACGCGAGCATCCGCCAGGCGATCGACGGCAGCGCTCCCGATCGCGTCGTCCATCTTGCCGGAATCGCGTTCGCGCCGGAGGCCAATGCGTCGCCCGTGCGCACGTTCGAGATCAACGCGCTGGGCGCGATGCGACTGCTCGCGGCGCTCGAGCCCGCGGGCGGCGCCGTGCGCGTGCTCGTCGTCGGGAGCGCGGAGCAGTACGGCGCGCAGGAGGCGTCGGCTTACCCGATCGGCGAGGGCGCGACGCTTCGGCCACTCACTCCGTACTCCGTGGCCAAGGCCGCGCAGGAACTGATCGCATTGCAGGCCTTTCGGAGCACGGGAATTCACATCGTCTGCACGCGGAGCTTCAACCACTCCGGTGTGGGACACGGAGACAATTACCTCCTGCCGACGTTGGTCCGTCGTGTGACGCGACTCCCGAAAGCTGGTGGAACATTGCGCATCGGGAACGGCAAAGTCATTCGCGACTATCTTCACGTGGGCGACGTCGTGACCGCATACATCTTGCTGCTCGAGCAGGGAATCGCCGGCGAGGTGTACAACGTCTGCAGCGGCGAAGGGACCACCGTCCGTGATTTGGCGGAGCGCGTCTTGAAACGGGCTGGCGTCTCCGCCGACATTTCCAGCGACGCCGTGCTCCTGCGTCCCGTCGACGTCCCGATCCTGGTCGGCGACAACAGCAAGCTGCGACAGGCCACTGGCTGGACACCGAAGCGCTCGATCGACGATATCATTGACGACCTGATTCATGCCGCGCCGCGCTGATCTGCATCGCATCCTCGTCATCGGTTCAGGACCGATCGTGATCGGTCAGGCCGCGGAGTTCGACTACTCCGGTACGCAAGCGGCCCGGGCGCTGCGGGAGGAGGGGTACGAGGTCATCCTCGTGAACTCCAATCCGGCGACGATCATGACGGATCCCGAGGTCGCCGACCACACGTACATCGAGCCGGTGACGGCGGAGTTCGTGGAGCTGATCATCGAGAAGGAGCGTCCCGACGCCCTGCTGCCGACCGTGGGCGGCCAGACGGCGTTGAACGTGGCCATGGCGCTCGCCGAGTCCGGTGCGCTCGAGCGGTACAACGTGGAGCTGATCGGTGCGAACGCGACGGCCATCGCCGTCGCCGAGGATCGCAAGCTCTTCGGCGAGGCGATGACGCGCATTGGCCTGGCGGTCGCGGAAGGGGGCATTGCCACGACGTTCGACGAGGCCGAAGCGATCGTGGAGCGGACGGGCTTCCCGGCGATCATCCGGCCGTCGTTCACTCTCGGCGGAAGCGGCGGCGGCATCGCGTACAATCGCGAGGAATTCGAGGAAATCGTTCGCCGCGGACTGGACGAATCTCCGACGACGCAGGTGCTCGTGGAGCGCAGCGTCCTTGGCTGGAAGGAATTCGAGCTGGAGGTCATGCGCGACCACGACGACAACGTCGTGATCGTCTGCTCGATCGAGAACCTCGATCCGATGGGCGTGCACACCGG
>JBBDXZ010000095.1:0-20003 GCA_040902075.1 Gemmatimonadaceae bacterium | reverse complement strand
TGAGCTGCTCGCCGACGATCATCGGCTCCTCCGTCGCGGCGACGGTGAATCCGAGGACCATGGCGCCGCCGACCCCCATGGCCAGCGAGGGAAAGAACAGGCCGCTCTCGCGCCGGCTGGGCTCAGCCATCAGTGCTGCGGAGCCAAAGACGGTGATCGTTATGGCAAACGCGACCAGAGTCCGACGTTGAGCGCGACAAGCGCAGCCCAGGCGACAATGAGCGCTCCCCACGCCGCAATGAACCAACGGGTCTGTTCACGGAGCGTTTGTTCGATCGACAGTCTCATGTTCGCGAAGCCGATGTCCATCTTCCTGTCAAGCGCGGCAATCTCCTGCCTCGACTCCGCGCGTAACTCGCCCAACTGCCGCTCGAACCTGGCTGCAGATTGGGCGAAGCGCTCTCCGAGCTTGGCATCAAAGCGCGCAAAATTCAGCTCGTTCTGCTCGCGCAGTTCGGTCCTGTACGTGGCGTCCGCGAGGTTCAAGAGGCCCACGAGTTCGTCGACGATCTTATCGCCGAAGTGATCATAAAAGTCCTTAGACAACCTTGCAGTGACGGGCAACGCGCTCTCCACCTGGAAGACGCGCCAGCATATAAGCTACGCTCGGCAGCACCAGCATCAAAAGACCGCAATTGGCCGCGCTCATCGTGCGCGCCGCTACCTGGCGACCGTCCCGAAATATCGATCCAGCCAGTTCAACGACTCGGCGATCTGTCCGGCACGCGGAAGGGTGTGCCCCGTCGGATATACGACGTGCCGCTTGTGCTCCTCCGTCACGCCCAGCCCCTGCACGAACGGCAGCACCGTGTTCTCGAGCGGAAACACATCGTCGTACCTGCCGCTGAGCACCAGCGTCGGAACCCTGACCTGGGGCAGGAAGTTGATCTCGTCCACCTCCGGCAGGCGCGGCGCCGTCATGAGGCCGGGGATGTAGAGCAGCGCGAGCTTGAAGCGCGGCTCCACGGCCAGCGCCAGAGGAGCGAGGCGTCCGCCCCAGCTCGTGCCGGCATACGCAATCTTCGTGGTGTCGATGTCGCTCCGGGTCGCCAGATAGTCGATGCTGCGACGCACGTCCTTGATCACCATGACGATCTCGTCGCGATAGCTGTTGGGGCCCAGAAATTCCCCGCTCATATTGTGCACGGGGCCGGAAATCCAATTCACCGCGTCGGAGAAGCGCTCGAATGTGTTCTTCACCACCGGGTACGCGACGGCACGCCCCGACGCGACCATGAATGCCGGCGCACCCAGGTTCTGCAGACTCGAACCGGGATTCAGCGCGTTGGCTCCCGGCATGTACACCACCGTCTGGTACGGTGGACGCGCATTGCGGGGCAACAGCAGCTGCATTCGCACCCGTTCGCTGCCATAGGCCGCGTTGAACAGGATCGTCTGCCGGATCCACGCCGCATCGCTGCTGTCGGCGCTCTCGATCGTGGCGTTGAGGGGCGCCGGGTCATATCCATACGCGCGTCTGAAGCCGACTAGCTCAGCCTCGGGGCGCGGCCGCTCTCTCGCGTAGTCGCGTCGTCCGCGGATCACCGCGGCCTCGAGCAGCGCCCGGTCGGGCTCGGCGCCCAGCGATTTGGCCAGACGCATCCCGTTCGTGGGCGCGCGGTCGAACGGATCAACCGCGATCATGTGCGTGAACGTCCAGGGGACGTCGTTCCAACCCCCGCCGAGGATGAAGCGCCTGGTGCCGTCCGGATTGATCACCCATTCCCGGACGTTGCCCGCCATGTCCAACGCTCCGGACACGCTCATTCCGCGTTTCGATCCCACCGCGAGCGGGCCGGCGTTGGCCGTTCCGATGTTGCTGAGCGGCACGATGAACGGCATCCGGCCAGGCCCGGCGGCCGCGCGCCATTGATGAATGTTCGGCAGCGACATGCCCGCGAACTTTGCGTACGCCATCGCCTCGTACCAGCTGATGCCACTCACAGGGAAGCGCGCCTGTCCCTGCGAGAACGTCCCGCCCTCCCACGTCGCCGGCCCGGGGCGTCCCGTGCGATCGACGAAGCGGCGGATCCCCTCCTCCCACGTGAGTGGCCTGCCATTCGCCACGAACGGTTCCCACAGCTCGCGGCGTCCGTATCCGTTCGCCGTCACGAAGCGCTGATACTCCTCGTTCGTGACCTCGTACCGGGCTATGGCGAGGTTCCCGATTCGGGCAGTCCGCATACCGGCGCCGCGTTCCCCGGGGAGCGTCACGTTGCGGCCGAACACCCTGACCATCGTCGATTCGGCGGCCGGCGCCAACTCGAGCGTGAGCGGGTTCGCGCCTGTCGTGGCGGCGCCGGCCACGAGCGCTGTCGCGTACCCCGCTTTCTCGATCTTGAGTAAAGGGAGGGCCTGTGGGGTCGAGGGCGGAATCGGCACACTGTCCAGTGGTGTCTCGCCGATGAACCGCCAGTTGCTCGTGTCGGCCGAGTAGGACGTCCAGGACACACGCGCGCCGGCGGGGACGGTCACGAGACGCGAGTACGCGGTGTTGAGCCGGGCGAGCCGTTGGACTTCGGGATCGTTGGGCAGGATCTCCTTGACGCGCGCGATGAGCACGAACGCGCTGTCGCGCAGCATCGCGTCGGAGAGGCGCCGCAGCTCCGGGAGCGCCGTCGCCCGCGCCCAGGACACCCGGGATTGCCGCCAGTTCAGGTAGAGTCCCGCGGCGACGACGATCGCGAGCGCCGCCGCGCCGGCGGCGATCCATCTGCGCGAGCTCGCCCTCCGGGCCGGAGCGTCGCCCTGGGACGCCAGCGTGTCGAGCTCCGCGAGCAGCTCGTCGGCGGTCGACCAGCGCCGCGCGGGATCCTTCTCCATGCACCGCTGGATGGCGGCCGCCAGTGCCGGAGGTACGTCGGGGCGCACGTCCTCGATCGGCTTGGGCGTCTCCGAGATCTGCGCCATGAACACCGCCGCGGGCGACGGGGCGGAGAAGGGCGGCTTGCCGCTCAGCATCTCGTACGCGAGCACGCCGAGCGCGTAGATGTCCGAGCGTGCGTCCACTTCGCTGCTGCCGGACACCTGTTCCGGCGACATGTACGCCGGTGTCCCGATCGCGACGCCCGCGCTGGTCAGTGTCTCCTCGCGCCCGCCACCGGTGGTGTTCGCCGATACCGTCAGCGCCTTGGCCACGCCGAAATCGGCGACCAGGGCGTGCCGCTCGGAGACGAGGACGTTCTCGGGCTTGATGTCGCGGTGCGCCACGCCGTGCCGGTGGGCGTAGGCGATGCCGTCGACGACGTCGCGCCAGAGCCGCAGGACCTCCGCGACTTCCATCCGGCCGCGAGCGAGGTGCTGGCGCAGCGACTCGCCCTCGACGTAGGGCATGATGTAGTAGAGCTGTCCGTCCGCTTCGCCCGAGTCGAGCAGCGGCACGACGTGCGGGTGGCGCAGCTTTGCCTGGATCTTGATCTCTCGATGGAAGCGTTCGGTCGAGACGGCGGCCGCGAGCTCTTCGTGGAGGACCTTGATGGCGACGTCGCGGTCGTGCTTTTCGTCGTGGGCCAGGAAGACCGTCGCCATGCCGCCGCGTCCGACCTGTCGATCGATCGTGTAGCGGCCGGTGAGCGACGCGGCGAGGCGGGCGGTGTCCGTCATCCGCGACTACAATACCGCCTGGGCGCGACCACCGAAATGGCCTCGCGGAGACGCGTACCCCGAACGTAAAGTAGAGGCGCCCGCACCCCCCGCCCGACATGACGGAACCGCGCGTCACACCTGCCAACAGCCCGGAAGCCGCGGAGGCGAAAGAGCGCCTCCAGCGCGCCGTCGGCGACGGCTACCTGTCGGTTGCGGCGGTCAACGGCAACACCGCCACCCCTCGGCGCGCGGATCGGCCGGGGAGCCACTCGATCGTGAAGCGTCCTTGGGCGCCGCCCCCGCCGCTACCGGCGCCGCTGACCTTGACCTGAACCATTCTCGCGGCCTCGTCGCCATGCGACGGTCGGCCAGGTAGACATAGGCGAGCGTACGGCCATAGCGATCGCTCTGGGCGACATCCAGCTCGAGGACGACATCCGCCCACGACTTCATAAGCGCGCGGAGCCCTCGCGTCGCTTCGGGGCCTGGTCCCGCTCCGGCGCGTCGATCAGGAGATTGCCGCAGGGTTTGCCCTTGGAGCAATTTTGGGCGAGGGCGGTCTGCGGAGCGGTGACAAGCCAGATCAACGCCAGAAGAGACCACGTTCGCGCGGGCAGGCTCATTCTATAGTATGTGGCCAGGGACGATCGCTACTGCTTGCTCTTGAGCTCGAGCCAACTGACGCACACGAACACTGGATCGGCTGTCACGATTCGGGTGACCGCAATGGACGCGGACGGTCGAGAGGGTAATGCCGAGTTTCCAGTAACCATAAACCCAAACGCTTGGTGCTACTGACTCCGTAAGGCCAACGGAACGACGAGTGCGGCTCGGTATTCCTGTTCGCATCGCCGTTACGCGCCCCGATGGGCCAAGCAACGCAGCGTCACGTCGACTCGGCTTCCCGGCGGCCGCTCAGCGCGCGCGATTCGGTGCTCAAAACACTTGATCCAATTCCGGGAAGGGCGGGGCGATGCTAAATGACTTGCCATATCGAGGATAGGAGCGCAGGTGCGCGAAGTGCGGGCTATACAGCGTGAAGATGAGATTCACTTCACGGCCTACATACGCGCCGTTCAGGCGCGCCAGAGCTTTTTCCGTGTTGCCTATTCCCGTAAACACGAGCGCGCTCGCCGTCGCCACGGGCGCGCCACCACGCCCGCGTTCCTTGAGCTCTTGAATGATCTCACGCGCCGCCGCGTCATCTCCAGTGAGGGCCAGCGCTCTTCCGAGAAAACCGAGGTGCATCGTCTGACGACCACCAACGCGACAGGCCTCGCGCGCTTCGGCGATCGATTCTTGGAGACGGCCAAGATCGGCCAACACCACCGCGCGCGCGTAATGCGCGGCCGCAAATCCGTTACTCCGCTTGCGCTCGGACGTCTTGTCGGCATATGGCCCCGCGACGAGTCGTCCGGCAGCGACTGCATCGTCCGCCTGGCGCCAAGCCTGGTCGAGATCTCCCTCCATCCAGTACGCGAATGCCAACTCGACGCGCGCATTCAAAGACAAGGGGTCGAGATCCAAGGTGCGCTCGAGTGTTTCGATGGCGAGTTGCGGCTTCCCCTCGAGCCAGCTGTAGGCGAATCCGCGCCAGAGATGCGCATCGGCGTACGCCGGGCTGGCTTCGGCAGCATAATCGAGAGCCGCGATGGCTGTCGCCCGCTCCCACTTGAAGAACATCGCGACGAGCGCACGCGCGACATGCGCTTCGGCAAGTGATGGCGCCAGGGAGAGAGCGCGGTCCGTGTCTTCCTTGGCATGCTCATGAAGCTCGGACGATGGCGAAACACCAACGAGGGCCAGCATCGTTCGTGCATACGCTCGGGCTGCGTACGCCGATTCGAACCCTGGATTGTCCCTGATTGCGACATCGAACTGGCTGATCGCCTTCAGGAGTGAATCCGGGCCCGACTCGAAGTTGAGCAGGTAGCGACCGCGCAGGTACGCGTCGTACGCGGGGAAATTGCGGAGCAGCACTCGCTGCTCGGTGGCTGTCTTCGCTTCTCGCGTAAGCGGCGTTGGTATTGCAGGCCCGACTTTGTGACGCGGCGCCTTTACGGGCCGATGGAACAAGGATCGCATTGCTTCAACAACACGCATCATCCAGGACGGAGACCACGTCGTCCTTGCCATTTGCGGCGGCTCGTCAGCGTCCGGACGCCGACGGCGTTTCCACGCCCTGCTGGCGACGACGGTCCGCTGTTCGGTAGTCATGTTCTCGAACAGTTCGCTGTCGGCTTCTGCGACGAATGATCCGGTTTGCGTGATCAATTCTGCGGCAAAGGCGGCAGTTCCGGCTTGGACACTCGCAAAACGCCCACTGATGTCTGTCGCCAGCATCTTCTGGATTGCTTTGGCGGCACCAATGGGAACGGTTGGACGCAGAAGTCGGATGTCGCGAGGCTCCTCCCTCATACCCCGGCGCACGAATGGAACTGCTCCCGTTAGCATCTCGTAGCCGACGACGCCAAGCATGTACTGATCCGACGCTGGGCCGCCTCGTTCACCGGAGGCCTGCTCCGGACTCATGTACGCAGGAGTGCCGCGAACGATCGAATCCTCCTCCTCAGCTTCGGATTCAGCCTGGACAAGGAAGTCCGTGAGCATTGCGCGGCCATCATCGAGCACGATGATGTTTTCAGGCTTTACATCTCCATGAACTACGCCACTCTCATGCGCGTGGGACAATGCCCTTCCAACGTCATTGAGGATCCGGATTGCTTTGGAGACCTCAAGTTGCCTCTCTCGATGGAGGAGCTGCCGCAACGATTGTCCGCCGACTGGCATCACAACGTAGGCCGATCCGTTGATCACGCCGGCGTCCAGGACGGGCACGATGTTGGGGTGCATGAGACGCGCGATCACCTCGGCGCCGCGCAGCATGCGTTCGCCAACAGCGGGTGTTGCGGCCGGCGCCACCTTGATCGCCACGACGGCATTTCTTTCCATGTCGCGAGCGCGATAAACCGTGCAAAGTCCGCCTGCTCCGATTACGGAATCGACCTGGTATCTTGGTCCGAGGATCGGGGTGACAGAGGTTGTTCCCTGCGGAGCTCCGGGCGCAGAGACTGCGCTCGCGGATTCATCGGGGTGCGAGTCATCCGCCTCCGCCAGGCGTCGTGTCCCCCACGCGCGATCACTTATGATATCTTGCGGCTGCGGCGCCTCGGTCTCTGGCTCATCATCGGCCATCGCGAGCGGACTTCCGGTCATCGGCTCATCAGGCCCCTCCATATCCTGGCGCAGCCGTACGGCGATAGCGTTAGTGATCTCGTCCTGAACCGCGAACACGTCCTCGAGATCCCGATCGAAACGCTCCGACCAGAGCGGGTGACCACTCGTGGCGTCGACGAGCCGAGCGCTCGCTCGGAGCCGGCGGCCGGCCATGCGTACACTGCCCTCGAGGATGTGCGTTGCGCCCAGGATGATGCCGATCTCGCGAATGTCCCTTTGCTGACCTTTGAACACGATGATCGACGTCCGGGCGATGACTCGCATGCCGCCGGCACGCGTCAGCGCAGTTATCAGTTCTTCGGTAATGCCGTCGCTGAAGTACTCGTTCTCCGGATCGCCGCTCATGTTCGTGAACGGCAGCACGGCGATCGTGCGCTGACGTTGTTCGTGCTGCGCCATCTCGGCCGATTCTTCGCGGGCCGCTTCGTACGCGCGCTCGAACGCATTGACGAGGAGGTTGGCCTTCGCAAAACGATCGACCGGCCTTTTCTCGAGACCCGTCGCGATCGCGTTCTGCATCTTACGCGTGATTGTGGAACGGACTACGCACAAATCCGGGATGGCGGCTCCCAGGTGTTTTCGCAAGACGTCCTGCTGGTTGGATCCCGTGTAGGGAGGCTCGCCCGCAAGCATCTCATACATCACGCACGCTAGCGCGTAGACATCGCTTCGTCCGTCTAACGTTGGTGATGACTCGATCTGCTCGGGGCTCATGTAGAGTACCGTACCGATGGCCATCCCCGTGCGACTCAACCGCTCGCGACCAGCCGCGTCCAGGATGCGCGCGACGCCAAAATCCGCGACGTAGGCGCCGTTGTCGTCGAGAAGAATGTTCTCCGGCTTGATGTCCCGGTGTATCACGTGATTTGCGTGCGCGTAGTCGAGCGCTTCCGCGACCTGACGGGCGATCGAGATCGCTTCGGGAATCTCGAGCGGCTTGCTCTCGTCGAGGAAGTCTCGCAACGAACCGCCGGGGACATGCCTCATGATGTAGTACATCGTCCCAGCAGCCGGGCCACGATCGTGGACCGCAACAATACGCGGATGATTCAGGCGCGCCGCGGTAGCAATCTCGCGTTCGAAACGCTCCATTGTTGGCGCGTCCGCGAGTTCCGGACGCAACACCTTGATCGCGACGGACCTGTGAAGCTGGTTGTCGAAAGCCAAATACACGATCGCCATGCCGCCGCTGCCGATCTTGTTCTCGATGGAATACCGGGGCGCCAGTGCCTCGGTTAACTGGGAGGGGATATCCGCTTTTTCTTCGACACTGCGCTCATCGAGATCCTCGACGACGGGCGCGAGGTACTTCTGCGCTCCCTGCATCAGGATGCCGCCCTCGGCTGCTGCAGCCGCTTCCACGAGACGTTCCAGCTCGCGCGCAAGCGACGGATCCGCGCCAAATCGCTCGCGGATGAAGCCGACGCGATCCTCCTCTGGAACGTCGAGCAATAGATCGTAACCCTGCAGGACGCGCAGTTCGCGTTCGATCCCGATATCGCTCACGAGCGCCTCGAAAAGTCGAGCAGTTCACGCTGCAGCCAGGCTTTCGCCTTGGCCCAGTCGCGTGTCACTGTCCGCGTGGTGACTCCCAACGCCTCCGCTGTTTCCTCTTCGGTGTATCCGGCGAAGAACCGACACTCCACGACGCGGGCAAGGCGCTCGTCGAATCGTCCCAGTCGCTCGAGCGCTTCGTCGAGGGCGAGCATCGAGTCGGAACGCTCGGCAGCAGCCAATCGAATCGCCGGCGCCGCGCCGTCACGCGAATTCTGGTTCTCTGCGTCCAGCGAGTCGTAGCGGACGCGATCGCGGAGGCGTCTGTGGCGCCGAGCGTAGTCGATAAGCAACCGCCGCATGGCCTGCGCGGCGATGGCGAAGAACTGGCCTCGATTGGACCAGTCCACCTTCCGCTGCCCCACGAGCTTCAGATACACCTCGTGAACCAATCCGGTCGTGGACAGGGTATGCCCGGCGCGTTCGAGTCGCAGTCGCTGATGGGCCACACGACGTAGTTCGGCCTGCATCTCGATCCAGTGCCGGTCGAGAGCAGCTGGGACGGGATGTCTGGAATGGGAAGGGTCCTGCGCGTGTCCAGACATGACTACCATTCGTCGAACCGAAAGTACGACTCGGTATCGGGGGCGGCAAGCGTTGAGAGCGCTTGCGCTTACGACCTTGGGCCTATTCGCCTCGCCGGCCGCCGGCCAGATGCTCCCCTATACCGTCACGATTGTCGACTGGTCTCCGGGGGCCCTCGAGCGGCAGCGCAGAGCGTATCGCACCGAGTCGGCCCGGCGCGAAGTGCTCTTCTGCATCGAGGCGTGGCGCGTCCACGACTCCACGTCCGCCTTTCAGCGCATCGTTGTCGAACGCACCCGACGCGAAACGTCGGGTCAGGCGCATGGCGTCGCCAACGCGGGACGACTGTGCGCGGCCGCCAATGGCGAGCGTCTGCCGATGTTGCACACGCACTCGGACGGTAACTGCCAGCTCTCACCCAACGATCTCCTGATGATTGCTGCCCGCGCAGCGCCGTTTGACGGCATTCAGTGCGGGGAGAACCACTTCGTCTGGGCGTTCGCATGGCAGATCAAAGCGATCGCCAACTCCGTATATCTGCGCGAGGGCGACCAACCCGTTCCGTAACCCTTCACGACACACCGCACATGTCATCCATTCCGAATGTCCTCGATCGCGCGCGTCTCGGACCGCCGATCGCGCAAAAGGGGCTCACAATCGTCCCCATCACACTGAGCGGCAACGGACATCGCAAACTCGACTACATACCGCTCGACGAAGGCATCGCGAGTGGCAAGGCGAGGATCACGGAGATCTCGGAGTCAGGCTCCGTTCCGGAGCTGGTGATTCGAAACGATGCCGACGTGGCTGTATTCATCCTCGACGGCGAAGAGCTGATCGGCGCGAAACAGAATCGCATCGTCAATCTGTCGATTCTCGTCCCGGCAAAAACGGCACTGCCGCTTCCGGTGACCTGCGTCGAGCGGGGACGCTGGTCGTACCGGACGCGCCACTTCGACGTCTCTCCGTATGCCATGTTCTCAGGAGGACGCGCCGCACAGATGTCCGCGGTGACAATGCATCTGAGATCATCTGGTGCTCGGGATGGCGACCAAATGCGCGCATGGCACGATGTCTCCGAGCGGGCGGCCGCTCTCGGTGTGTGCTCGCCGACGCAAGCGATGGCCGATTCATACCAGGCACGACGCGCGATATTGGACGACATCGTATCGGGATTCAAGCCACTTCCGGATCAGGCAGGGGGAATCTTCGCCGTTGGCGGTCGCGTCGTCGGTGTGGAGCTATTCGAGACAGCCGAGGTCTTCGGCAGGTACTTCGCGAAGGTCATCCGTAGCTATGCGTTGGACGCGCTCGTGCAACGGATGCATCGCGACTTTGTCGCAACGGAAGCGGAAGCACTGCTGGCCGATTTGCGGCGGGCCGAGTCCAGCCGGTTCAAGAGTGTAGGGCTCGGCGAGGATGTCCGCATCTCCCAGGATGACCTCGTCGGCGGCGCGCTCTTGTTGGAGGATCGCGTCGTTCACCTTGCCGCCTTCAGGAAAGCGGTCGCGGAGCCGACGTCGTCGGAGTCAGAGTTTTTCCCGGAGATGAGCGAGGCGCAGAAGCTCGCGTGGTGGTCACGCGCGAGAAACTGGTGGAGAAATCGCAGCTAGTACGCGCCCGGCTTCATGAGCGCGCGCAGCCCTCGCGTCGCCTCGGCGCCGAACAGTCCCTGGTTCCGCTCCGGCGCGTCGATCAGGAGCAGGCGGACGCGCTGACCGCCGGCGCACCGAAACGCGCCGACTCAGTTCGCGTCCAGCACCTCGTGCGTCCTGGCACGGCGCCGGGCGACAACGGGTATCACTACCTCGTCATTCACCTGGACGGTTCGCGGATGTGGGTGGAGGTCATCGGCGTGGACTGGGGGCGTGGCTTCGCGCCCTATCGCTCGAACCGCGCGACGCTTTCGGATACCGCCTCGACACCCTGATGCAGGGTGAGCGGGTCAGCGTTGCTCCGAGGCGCGGAGGCGCGCAAGGCGACGGCGCACGTCCGCCACCTTCGGCTGAAGCTCGGCATCCGCGTCCTTCCAAAGGACGACGAAACGCTCGTACTGATCCAGCGCCTTCGAAACCTCGCCTCGCTGCTCGTACAACTCGCCAAGCCGCTTGTGCGTTGCCGCGCGATACCATATGTCCACCGTCCCGTCCTGGCCCCAGAGCCGGAATATGAACGGGGCGTTCAGGTAACGCTCGAAGTACACGATCGCCGAGTCGCGTTGACCCGCCATGTCGAACACACGCGCGACGTCGACGTCGACGCACGGCGCACAGTCCTTGCCGGGTCCGTCCGGGAGTTGATCGGCGCGTCGTCTGAGCTCCAACGCTTGCGGAAATCGACCCTCCGCGAGCGCGACCTCGGCGAGCGCCAGGTCGCGGGCGTTCGTCTCGATTCGCTTCCGCATCGTATCGCGAACCTCGGCGTCGAACTGGGCGAGTATCGCCTTTGCGCGATCGGGGCGCCCCGCTCTCGCATACGAGATGGCGAGCGGAAAATACGGACGCTGGTCGTAGTCCAGCGTCCGCAGCTGCACGCGGTCCAGCATCGCGTCGAGGCGCTGGACCGTTCGCTTCGGCCGGTCGCGGAACCAGGCGTCGATCGTCGCCAATCGCACGCTATCCCACAGCGGACGGTTGTCCGCGCCGCGCGCCGAGTCGGCACGTTGCGCCTGCTCCAGCGCGGCCGCGACCACAGACAAGCGTCCGCGGGTCTGGTCAATGTTCGCGCCGATGCGCCAACCCAGACTGCGCTCCAGCAGGTCGCGCGCCTGCCGCATTCCCTGCAGCACCCTGTACGTCGAGTCGATCTGTCCCGCGTCGTACAGCAGTGACACGCGGACACGCTTGATCAGTGCGGGGTTGTTGAACTTTGTCTCACCCACGGCGAGCATCGAATCGGCTTGACGTCGTTTGCCGCCATGGTGAAGCACCAAGGCCAGATTCTGGTAGTTGATGAGGGTACCCGCGCCGGTGGACACGGTTCTCCGGAGCAACGATTCCGCCCGCGCGTACTCGCGGCGCCCCGCATATCGCAGCGCCAGGTTGTTCACCGCGGGATCATTTGGTCCGACGCGCTGAACGACGCGCTCGTACACCTGGACCTCCTTCACCCGATCCTGGAGCACCGTGCCGTAGTAGTAGGCTTCGACGTTGTCGCGCTCGGACTCCGTGAGGCGCTGCCGCAAACGATACGCTCGCGAGGTGACGCTGTCTTGCAGCGTGCGTGGATATCGGGCGTTGTTGTAGAGCACGCCCATCTTCCGCCACGCCATCGCGAACCCGCTGTCGATGGCGACAGCCTCTTGCAAGAGCGCGATCGAGCGAGGCACATCGGCGTCGGAGATTGCATTCGCCTCGGTGTACCTGCGCAGCGCCTCGAGAGAGCCCGTGGACACCTGATCGAGCGCCGGCGTCGCCTGCACCGCTCGTAACGATTCGCCCATCCTGGCCCGCAACGATCGGCTCAACTTCTCGACGGCGGGTATGAGATCTTTCGGCGCGTCCGCCGTCTCGCGAAACGACGCCAGCTCCTCGCCACCATCGGCGGTGGTCAGCCGGGCGGTGACGATGAATCCCGCGCCGAGTGGGGTGATGTCGCCATGCACGATGGCCCTGACGCCTTCGCGCTGCGCTACTTCGCGCGCCAGTGCCGCGCTCACTCTCAGTCCCGGTGCGCGCTGCATGCGCTGCAACGTCGCGCGGACGGCAGTCGGCGACATCATCGTCACGGCGCGCGATTGCTCGAGGTCCGTGCGGATTGCTTCGGCCACCACTCGGCCAAGCGCGCTGTCCGCCGAACCTTGTGTGTCGAAATCGGCGACGACGAGACGGTCGTTCTCTTTCAGCTTTCCGGCGGCGAACAACGAACCGGCCGGTCCGATACCGAGGGCGCGTAATACCATGAAGCCCGCGACGAGAACCACGAACACGCCCAACGCGTAGACGCCACCCAGCGCCGCGCGCCGCCAGCTCAGGTGTGGGCTCGCCTTCATCGCCATCGTCGCCATCGTGCTCTGCGGCATGCTTGGGGTGCCGCCAGGCGTGTACGTCGGCGTCCTGGTCAGCGCCCGACGCGTGACGCGTTGCACGTACGCCGTGAAAACAATCACCGGAAGACCCATCAGCATGACCACGGTCGCTCCCGGCACCACCCAATCGGGAAGTCCGATCGCGACAACGGCGACCTGCGAGACGATCAACACGACGACGAACGTCGCAGCGTACACGGCCAGCGCCCGCCATAGCATCCCCGGACCACCGAAGAGGATCGACGGCAGTGCGGCGTGTCCGCCTCCGCTCGTCACCGTCTCGAGGACGCGCACCAGCTCCGCCGCGCTCTGCGGGCGCATGTCCGCTTCCTTCTCGAGACACTTCATGACGAGCGCCGCGAGATCGGGCGGCGTATCCGGTCGGAGCTCGCCGATCGGCTGCGGCATCTCGCCCATCTGCGCCGCGAGCAGCCGCTGCGGACTCCTCTCGGTGAAGGGCGGCCGGCCGGCGAGCAGCTCGTAGGCGACGCAGCCGAACGCGTAGATGTCCGCGCGATGGTTCGTCGATGGATCTGCGGCTGCCTGTTCCGGCGCCATATACGCCGGTGTGCCGAGCGAGGTGCCGATCTGTGTGAGCGTCGTGCCGGTCGGCTCGTCGCGCGACGCGCTGATCGCCTTGGCGATGCCGAAGTCGGCGACCGCCGCCGAGCCGCCGCTCAGGAGGATGTTGTCCGGTTTGATATCGCGATGCGCGACGCCATGCTCGTGCGCATACGCCAGCGCGCGGCCCACGTCGCGCAGCACGCTCACCGCTTCGGTGATCGAGAGCGCCCCCGTGCGCCCCAGCCGCACGCGCAACGATTCCCCCTCGACGTACGGCATCGTGTAATAGGGGACACGCCTGCCGTCGTCGGTGTCGCCGATCTCGCCGGTGGCGTGAACGGGCACGATGTGCGGATGCTGCAACTTGGCCGACGTCTGAATCTCGCGGCGGAAGCGCTCGACGTTGACGCCGGCAGCGACGTCGGGAGGCAGAACTTTCACGACCACGCGTCTTCCGAGCGCGACTTCTTCCGCGATGAAGACACGACTCATACCGCCGCCGCCAAGCTCGCGCTCGATGTTGTAGGCCGAGCCGAGCGTGCTTTGCAGCTGAGTCCGAAGATCGGCCATTCAGCTAACGTATGACGCGGCGCACGGGGCGGCCAGCGCGACGGATGCTCAGGGGCGAGAGAAGCCCTCGACCTGCGCCTTCAGGCTGTCGGTTGCGGCGTTCAAGGGCAACACCGCCACCCCTCGGCGCGCGGATCGGCCGGGGAGCCACTCGATCGTGAAGCGTCCTTCGCCGCCGCCGCCGCCGCCCGCGCCGCTGACCTTGACCTGAACCATTTGCGGCCTCGTCGCCCGTGTTTCGGATGGCGACCGGCACGTACAGCTGGCCGTCACGCTGTTCGCGCGCTTCGATCACCGCCTCGAACGCGGCCGGGCGCGAAGGCTGGAACGCGTCCCACACGAGGAACGCCACGAGCGCGACGATGATGGCGGCGCTCGCTGCGGTCGCGGCCAGCTCGAGGGCATCCGGGGAAGGGGATTTCTCGGAGGCCTTGGCCATCAGATGAGCAGCTCGCCGGCGGTGGCGCCGAGCGTCGGACGATGCCGAGCGCGAGGACCATGTGCACGGCGGGCGCGAGCGCCGTGTCAGCGTCGATGCGGCCGAACGTCCACAGCAGGTAGGCGGCGATGATCGGCGCGACGGCATACGTCGCCGGCGCCTCGCGAATGTAGAAGGAGATTCACTTGCGGCTGAACGGATCCATCTTCAGGCGCCGCTTGCCGATGGCGTACGAGATGCCGAAGACGAGCACCGCCGATGCGAGCGCGATGGCGACGGCCTGCGTCCAGGTGAGCTGCTCGCCGACGATCATCGGCTCCTCCGTCGCGGCGACGGTGAATCCGAGAACCATGGCGCCGCCGACCCCCATGGCCAGCGATTGAAAGAACAGGCCGCTCTCACGCCGGCTCTCGGTCTCTGCGTGGTGCGCGTCGAAGTGCGTGCTTGCGATCGACGCTCCGATGCTGAGCGGCACGCTCTGGAGCGCGACCTTGGCGACCGCGTCGCGCAAGACCGTATCACCGCGCAGCACGCCCAGCATGAGGAGCATAACGGTCGAGACGACGATGGCTATTCCCAGCGCGACGATGGCGCTGCGCAGCTGGCCGGCCGGCGTTTTGGCCGGATGGAGTCCGCTGTAGTGCTGTAGCAGCGCGAGCACGCCGGCGTTGACGCCGAGGAGGAGGAGGATTCGCGCTGGTGGAATCGTGAATCCGCCCCACCACATCTCCATCGTCAGGAGGGTCGGCATGCCGACGATCAGGGCGCCGACGACGCCACGCGCGTATGCCACTGCCGTTTCGCGCATTTGAACGCTGTAAAATCGTCACCGATGCGCCACCAGGCCATAGGGAAAACTTGTAGCGTGAACTCCGAAGCTGGGTCCTTGCTCGTTCATTGCACGGACCTTCCCGGCGCCTGGGTCCTGCGTTGCTCCTAAGGCATGTTAGGAAAGGTGTCTAGCCACTTCTCGCGACGTGACTGCATATCGCGAGATCTATCGACGCTTCCCGATGTACGCGAAGCCATTGATATAGCCGAACTGCAACCATGCCGCAGCGGTACGGGAAATCGTGGTTGAAATACCACTGGTTAAAGAACGTTACCGCTAGCGTCGCAGAATTGGATAGGAACCATAGTCACAATTGACCCTCGCGCCGTTCTTGCATCCATTGCGCCGTGGACTCCGCGATTACTACCGTTCGGTGCGTTCCTAGCTGCTGTCAATCACTAAGGCCCAAGGTGTGAACATGTTTATGGGCACGAGCCCTCTTCGTTGACCACCGATCTCGCTTTCGACCTCTTGGCTCGCGGTTGGTTCCCGAAGGAGCTGCCGCCATCGTTTACGACCTTGGATTTCGCGAACAAGGTGCTCGGTTACGCTGGCACGTGGCCGAAGTTCGTTTCTAACGAGAAACGCACTCAGCTCTGCACGCATAGCTACGCCAAGGCAGCGCTGTACCGTCGGCCGTTGGGCATTCCCAATCCCGTGCCGCAACTCGCGCTCAGCCTACTCATTGCCAAGCATTGGGCTCGAATCGAGAGACTCATTCGTCGTTCCGGGCTGGGAATCAGCTATCCTGTAGCCGGCCAAACGCGCGCGTTAATGCCTGGCGAGAAAGACGTGGCTAAGGAGCGGGCAAGATCTCGGGCGACGGCACGGTTTGTCGTTCTCGGCGACATCTCAAGGTTCTATCACTCCATTTATACACACGCGATTGCGTGGGCGGTGCATGGGAAGGGCGAGGCGAAACAGAAGTACGGACGGCGTTGGGAACATCTTCTTGGGAATAAGATCGACCGACTTCTCATGGAAAGTCAGGACGGCCAAACGCAGGGCATTCCCGTCGGTCCCGATACTTCACTTGTTTGCGCCGAATTGATCGCCGCCGCGGTTGATGTGTTGCTTCAGAAAATGCGGCGACGGATTGCGGGCGTAAGGTTCATGGATGATTACGAATTGCCGCTTGCGAGCCGCGGAGAAGCCGAGAGTGCTCTCGATGCGTTACAAGTCGCCCTTGCGGAGTACGGGCTGGCCCTCAACCCGCTAAAGACGAGGATCGTAGAGCTGCCACACGGGTTTGATCAGTCGTGGAAGGTTCCGATCCGCGCTATGCAATTCCGCTGGCCGCCAGCTGAGCAGGCCACAGATTTAGTCGCATTCTTTGACGTTGCGTTTGGCGTGGCTCAGGATCACCGCGAAAAAAGCGCAGTGGGGTACGCCTTAGACCGTCTCGACAATCAGTTCATCCACCCGAACAACTGGGAGCTTTATCAATCGTTGCTTCTTCAGGCGGTGACCGTCGAGCCAGGTACCGCTCCGACAGCATTCCATCGACTTGCCGCTGCAAAATGGCGCGGCCAGAGCCTGAACGTCAAGCAAATCGCAGACTTCGCCGCGGATCAAATCAACGAACACGCGCGTCTAGGCCACGCCAACGAAGTCGCGTGGGCATTATGGGCGGCACTTGTGTTCGATGTGAAGCTAGGACGGATTGAGAGCAAAGCCCTTGCTGCAATGTCCGATTCTGTCGTTGCCCTTTCGGCGCTGCACGCCATGCGCCGCGGTCTTTTCAAATCCAAGGTCGATACCAACAACTGGCGCGAGCTCCTGACGAGCGAACAGCTGCTCGGCGATCAATGGCTCTTGGCCTATGAGGCTGCTGTTAAGAGTTGGCTACGACCTAGTGGGGGGGCTAACTACATACAAGCAGACAGCACCTTTGAGTTCTTCTTCAACCTCGGCGTCGAGTTTTACGACGAGAGCAAAGCTAGTCCTATACCTCCGTCACCTTCCCCGAGCCCTTCCTGGATTGCGGAGATGCGGACCGCCTCAAGGGAACGTGCCAAACACTATGGTTCGGACGAAGGCGAACCGGATTCCCACGACTCCGAAGCTCTGACCTTCTAACATGGTGAAAGAGATCCTTTTATGGCGGCGCGTGAGTCGAGGTCGGCAAGAAATGGCCGGTTCAAGGGCCGGTCCACTCGGCGCGGCGAGGCTATTGTCACGATGGTCGAAGTCCCTTCGGCGGGTCGGCGAATCTGCTTCTTGCGTGGCGCTGCCGCCAGACCGGTGCAGCGCTCTGTCAGATGTAAGGCCTACTATATAGAACACTGGTCTGACAGTCCCGGCGGGCCGATATTGGCTCGGCACTCCGCCGTCCGCTCACCCACCATCGCAAATGGCCAAGCGCAAGTCGGGAGGCAGGAAGACGTCCGGTCGCACAAAGCCAACCTCGCAACAGACCGAAATAACACCCTTCGAGACCAACTGTTTTTGCCGGACGGGGAGTAGGGGGCGTCACGAGCGTCTGTCCTACCGAAGCAAGTGAGCGGACGTGTCTCGACTTACTGACCTGATCGCCCAGGCAAAAACCAAAGACCCGCAGGTGGGTGCGGACCTCGAACGGGAGTTCAAGGCGCTGTCGACGCGCCTGCCGTTCGGGCTGAACTTCGAGCGCCATCGGCCGGAAGCGGTTGAGCTTCCGCTGCGTCCAATCCGTAAGGGCGACAAAGTCCGCGTTTTGCCCGAGCGCGGGTCCATCAATAAGGGTGACCAGCGCCTGTGGCAGGTCGTGAAGATCGCCACCAACGGCAAGCGAAAGGTGGCCGATCTGCAGCTGCTCGATGCGCCGAACGCGGAAGCGCGTTCGGCGGCCATCGAGGACCTTGTTGTTGTTGCCGAGTTCAAGGACACCATCTATCCCGGCCTAGTGAGCACCGGGAAGGTTAAGCGCGGCGGCGACAAGCCGTACCATACGGTCATCAACGCTGAGAACTACCACGCGCTGAAGGCGTTGACGTGGTCGCACCGCGGCAAGGTGGACGCGATCTACATCGATCCGCCTTACAACACCGGCGCGAAGGACTGGAAGTACAACAACGACTACGTGGAGGGCGACGACCTTTACCGGCACAGTAAGTGGCTGGCGTTCATGGAGCGACGATTGATGCTCGCGAAGGAGCTACTGAATCCGGCGGATTCGGTGCTCATCGTCACGATTGACGAGAAGGAGTACCTGCGTCTTGGGTTGCTGCTGGAGCAGCTCTTCCCGCACGCCCGCATCCAGATGATTAGCGACCAGATCAACCCAGCCAACGTCGCGCGCAAGGGTGGATTTGGGCGCAGTGATGAGTACGTGTTCTTCGCCATGTTTGGTGGCAGCGCGCCACGCAGGGTTGTATTGGGTGACGACTGGGTGTCTACTCGCGGTCGAACCTTCACCGGCAGTGTTCGCTGGGACCTGCTTCGACGGTCTGGAACGAATGCTAAGCGCGCGGACCGCCCCAAGTTGTTCTATCCGATACTGGTCGATCCAACTACTCGAGCTGTTGTAGGAACGGGCGAGCCCGCGCTGACTAAGCAAGCACGAAGGTATCGTCCCCCAAAAGGGTTGACGGCGGTGTGGCCGATTAGAAAAAACGGCTCCGAAGGCAACTGGCAGCTTGGGCCGTCGGCGCTAATGGAGCACGTGACGGCAGGCCGCGTTCGGCTGGGTGGTTCAGCAGAGCATGGATATGTCGTCTACTACATCAAGGGCGGTGAGTACCAAAAGGTCACTCGGGGTGACTATCCGGTACTGGGTCGGAATCCAGATGGATCGCTCAGCCTGGGATCGTCCGACGAAATTGTCAACTTGGCAATTCCCGGTACGCAATGGCGGGTGCCTGCACACGATGCCACGCAGTACGGCTCGAGACTTCTCGGCAATCTGATCCCCGGCCGGAGCTTCCCATTTCCGAAGTCGCTTTACTCCGGAGAGGACGCAATAAGGTTCTTCCTCACGGATAGGCGGAATGGTGTGGTGGTCGACTTCTTTGCTGGGTCAGGCACTACCGCGCATGCTCTCATGCGTCTAAATCGGCAGGACGGTGGTAGCCGCCAGTGCATCTCAGTCACCAACAACGAGGTTGCAGCGGATGAGCAAAAGGAGCTGCGAGATAAGGGTCTCCGGCCCGGCGACGTGGATTGGGAGAAATGGGGCATCAGCGATTACATCACCAAGCCCCGCATCGCGGCCGCAATCACGGGCAAGACTCCGGAGGGCGAGTCAATAAAGGGTGACTACAAGTTCATTGACGAGTTTCCGATGTCCGAGGGTTTCGAGGAAAACGCCGAGTTCTTCACGTTGACCTACGAGACGCCGGTCGCCGTTAGCCACCACCTGGCCTTCGCTCGCATCGCGCCGCTGCTGTGGATGCGCGCAGGCAGCCGCGGGCGGCGCATCGAGAAGATCCCTGCCGCCGGCTGGGAAGTGGTGCAGGCATACGGCCTCCTCACGGAGCTCGATCAGGCAACGCCGTTCCTCAAAGCGGTCCGCAAGGCCGAGGACCTGCGCATCGCGTACATCGTCACCGACGACGAACGCCGCTTCCAGGCGCTGGCGCGCCGACTGCCCGAAGGTGTCGAGGCCGTCCGCCTTTACGAGTCCTACCTGACCAACTTCGCCTTCGCCAACGGAAGCGAGGAATGAAGGTCACCCTCAAGGACTACCAGGA
>JBBDXZ010000094.1:0-20156 GCA_040902075.1 Gemmatimonadaceae bacterium | reverse complement strand
CTCTCCCGTGGTCGCCGCTACGTACGATGTCATATGGAGTCCGCGCTCCCACGGGGGATCGTCGGCGACGGCGAGCGCGCGGGCGAGAAAGAGGCTTTGATTCGCTCGCGGACGCGGCGGCTCGACGATGAGCGCGGCCGCGCCCGACTCCTCGGCAACCGTGAAGTAGAATGCGTCGTTGCTCGGCTGCGAGTCGGTCGTGATGCGCACGACCCCCCGACTCGCGGCCTCCGTGACGGGGGCGGAGGCAAACACGACCTGCGCCGATGAGCGCGGAGGAATCGTCACCCGACGCGCGTCGACGCGGCGCCCGCTCAGCTCGAGCGTCGCGTTCACCGTGCTGGCCGCGGGACCGAGGTTGGTGGCGCGCGCCGTCACCGTGGCGCGCACGCGATCGCCGCTTTGCGTGCGGGCGATCGAAACGTTGGCGACCGCGACATCGGCGGTCTCGCGCCGGGAGACGTCCACGGTGCGCACGGCGGCGCCCTCGGGAAGCGAGACGTCGTCGTTCGTGCTCCAGCCCGAACGGTGAAAGTCGGAGATGAGCACGATCTCTTTTCTCGGCAGATCGGACGCGCCGAGAATCTGCGCCGCCATCCGGAATCCGGCGGCGTACCGCGTCGGCTCGCTGCCCGGGAGCAGACTGGCCACGGCGCGGTCCACGCGACCCGCGTCACTCGTGGGCTCGACGAGCTGCGCCGCGGACGAACCGAACGTCACCACCGATATGCGGTCGACCGCGCGCACCTGTCCGGCGAGCGTTCGCGCCGCCGACATCGCGCGCGTCCACCGCGAGCCATACGCCATGCTGTACGAGCGATCGAGCAGCAGCACGACCTCCCGCCCATCTCCCGCCGACGGCGCCGCGGCGATCCGTCGCTCGAAGAACGGCCGCGCGAACGCCGCGACGACGATCCCGATCGCCAGGCAGCGGAGCGCCAGCAGCAGCAGGTGCCGCAACTTTTGCCGCCGCACCGACCGATACGGGATCTTCCGCAGGAACATGAGTGATGGGAACGCGACCGTCTCGCGGCGCTCGCGATGGATGAGGTGAATCACCACCGGAACCGCGATGGCCATCAGCCCGGCGAGGAAGGCGGGAGCGAGGAGTCCCATCAGCCCACCCGCCGCGCGCGCTCGAACCGCCGCCGCGCGCCAAGAAACTTGAACAGCGCCCGGTCCATCGGCTGGCTCGTGTCGAATTGCGCGTAGTCCACCCCGTGGCCGCCGAGCCGCCGCGAGAGCGTTTCAATGTGCTGCGCCATCAACTGCTGATAGTCGTCGCGGAGGTACTCGGGGATGATCGGCATCTGCTCGCCGCTCTCGAGATCCACGAAGTTGCTCGCCTCGGTAAACGGGAACTGCCGCTCGCGCGGATCCAGGATGTGCAGCACCATCAGATCGTTGCCGCGTCCACGCAGCGCGTTCACGGCGGCGATGACGTCGTCCGGCTCCTCGTAGAGGTCCGAAATGATCGCCACCATGCTCCGGCGGCGAACCGTGTCCGAGAGCCGCTGGAACATCTGGCGATACCGGATCGCGACCGCCGACGCCTCGGTGGGTACGCTGCGCTCGGCGTGATCCAGCGCATACAGCACCAGCCGGAGGTGCTTCGCCGACGGCGGCACGTACTCGACGACGCGGTTCGCGAAGGTGGCGAGCCCCACCCGGTCGCGTTGCAGGCTGGAGAAATACGCGAGGCATGCCGCCAGCGTGCACGCGTACTGCAGCTTGTTGCCGTACGACATTGAGCGTGAGACATCGAGCAGTGTTACGAAGTTGGTGTTGGTGTCGGCCTCGAACTCCTTGACGTAGTAGCGATCGCTGCGGGCGAAGAGACGCCAATCCACGCGCCGCACGTCGTCGCCCGGCATATACGGGCGATGCTCGGCGAAGTCCGTCGACGCACCGAGATTGGGCGCACGGTGGAGACCCTGGATGAACCCCTCGACCACGCCCTTGGCGCGCATCTCCAAGTTCCCGATCCGCGCGAGGACGTTCGGATCGAGGAATTGGGCACCGGGAAGAACCGGATTTGTCACTGGTTGTCTCGCACGCCGTGCTCGGCAGTCGCCGCTGCGCGGCGGCTGGTCGGTACTCGGCGCGCCTTCGGCGCGGTGGACGTTGCGTCCGGCGCGAGTCTACTATTACCGGCGCGAAGCGCCGCCGAGCACTGACCGGCGCCGGAGGCGCCGCCGAGAACCAGTTGGATCATCACATACCCGACTTCGGAACGGTGACGTAGTCCAACAGCTGGTCCACGATCTTATCCGTGGTCACGCGCTCCGATTCCGCGTGAAAGTTTCGAATGATGCGATGGCGCATGACCGGCTTCGCGAGCGCCCGGATGTCCTCAAAGCTCACATGGAAACGGCCCTTCATTAATGCGCGCGCCTTTCCGCCGAGTATCAGGTGCTGCGGCGCACGAACGCTGGCGCCATATGACACCCATTCCTTGATGAAATCCGGCGCGGTGGCTCCCGGGCGGCTCGCCCGCGCGAGGTTCACGGCGTAGCGCGCCACCGGGTCCGCGGCAGGAACGCGCCGCACGAGCTCCTGAAACGCTACGATGTCCGCACCGGTGACCGCGCGCTCGAAGCGATGGCGCTGTATCGACGTGGTGGCCTTGACCACGTCGACCTCCTGCTCCTCACTCAGATAGTCGATGATGATCTCGAACATGAACCGGTCGATCTGCGCTTCGGGAAGCGGATACGTCCCTTCGAGCTCGATCGGATTCTGAGTGGCGAACACAAAAAACGGCTCGTCGAGGGGATAGGTCTGGCCCTGAACGGTCACCCGATGTTCCTGCATCGCCTCGAGCAGCGCGGCCTGTGTTTTCGGCGGCGTCCGGTTGATCTCGTCCGCCAGCACCACGTTCGCGAAGATCGGTCCCGGCACGAACTGCATGCGGCGTGAGCCGGTCTTCTGGTCCTCCTGAATGATCTCGGTACCCGTGATGTCGCTCGGCATCAGGTCCGGCGTGAACTGGATGCGTGAGAACTTGAGATCGAGCACCTGGGACACGGTGTTGATCAACAAGGTCTTCGCGAGACCGGGGACGCCGACGATCAGGCTGTTGCCGCCCGTGAAGAGCGACAGCAGCACGAGCTCGACGACGTCGTCCTGGCCGACGATCAGCTTCGCGATTTCCCGGCGGATGTCGTCGTAGCCACGCTTGAGGCGTTCGGCGAGCGCGAGATCGTCGTCGTTGGTCCGGGCGAGGCTATCAGGAATGGTGAGAGTCATGTCGTAGGTGCTGGGTGCGAGGGGCTAGGTGCTTGGGGCTAAGGGCGAGGTGCCAGGGAGAGGCTTAGATAATTCGGAGCATCTAGCACCCAGGACCCAGCACCGAGGACCTAATGTGTCAGTGCGTAGATGAGGTAATTGACGCCCAACTTGTACGCTTCGTTGGAAGGAACGAGGTTAAAACCGCGATCGGACCACTCCCAGTAATCGCCGATGTCCTGATTGAAGTTGACGATCACCATGACGCGCTTCTTGGGATCGTTGTCCTGATAAATCGCAAAATAGCTTGGGCTCTCACCGGTTCGGTAAGCGACCAGTTTGTCGAAGTCGATCTTGAAAAAAGAGTCGAAGATCGGGTGCGTCTGCGGGATTTGCGCGAGCCTGGCCGCGGGAAACACCTTCCGCATCTCGTCGACGAAATGGGCCCAGTCATAGTGCATCGAGGGACCGTCGAAGTCGTCAACGATGAGGAAGCCGCCCTTGAGCAAATAGTTGCGCAGCCCCTCGGTCTCGCTGCTCGTCGGAAACCACCCGCCAGGCTCCGAGAGGTACGCCACCGGGTATTTGAACAGCTCCGGATCGTCGAGCGCCAGGATGTTGCCGCCCACGATCGGTCCCGACTCGACAAATGGCCGAATGGTGGTGATCGCGCGGATGATGTGCATGAAGTGTGTTTCCGCGCGCGGGAAGTCGTGCCGCCAGCCCGCGCCCATCCCGTTCCCCCGGTACTTGATCCGCGCGAAGGTGAAGCGGCCATCGTACGGCGTATTGCCGGTCCAGCCAAACGGCATCGAGAACCCGCTTGGATCGCTGTTGCGGCCATATCCTCCGTAGCGGCGTTGGGCGCCTGCATCGTTCGCACTCGCCAACAGCAATGTGACCGCCCCGGCAGTCCGCACTCGCGAAGCGAGAGATCCGCAGCTCAGCACCGACTTAGTGCGTGAGTGCATAGATCAGGTAATTGACACCCAGCTTGTACGCTTCGTTCGACGGCACCGGCGAGAAGCCGCGATCCGACCACTGCCAATACTCGCCGATGTCCTGATTGAAGTTCACGATCGCCATGATGCGTTTCTTCGGATCGTTGTCCTGATAGAATGCCAGATACCGCGCCGGACCGGAGTAGTTGAAGCCACCACCGCCGCGGTCCATCAAGCTGAGATCGACTTTGAAGAACGAATCGAAGATCGGGTGCGTCTCGGGAACGTCCAAGAACCTGTGCTGCGGCAACACTTGCTGCATCACCTGCGTGAAATGCATCAAGTCTTCATTCATTCCTCCGCCGTCGAAGTCGTCGAAGATGATGAAGCCGCCCTTGAGCAGGTAGTTGCGCAGGCCGAGCACTTCTTTCTCGTTTGGGAACCAGCCACCCGGCTCGGAGAGATAGGCCACGGGATACTTGAAGAGATCGGGGTCGTCGAGCGCGACGATGTTGCTCCCGATCGCGAGCGGTGACTCGACGAACGGCCGCATCGTCGTGATCTCTTTGATGATCCGCATGAAGTGCTGTTCGGCGCGCGGGTAGTCGTGGGACCACCCCGGCCCTTCGCGTCCCGACCAGTGCGCATATCCGCGATACTTGATGCGCGCGAACGTGAAGCGGCCGTCGTATGGAACGTTCTGTTTCCAATCCGGCGGAACGTAGAACTCGTTGGGATCGCCGCTGAACGACTGCCGCCGTCCACGGAACTCGCGTTGTGCAAGCGCATCGGCCCCAGCGAGCAACAGGAGCACTGCCGCACCGAGTATTTCCCGTTTCATGGCTTGTTTCCCTCGTGCAATTGCAACAGCAGCTCCTGCGCGCGCTCGAAGTGCGGCGCGTCCTCGAGTGCCCGCAGAATGCTGCGGCGGGCGTCCATGGTGGCGCCGGCGTCACGGTACGCGACCGCCAATTGATAGTACGCTTCGGCCCGGTCCACCGGATTCAGGGCGACGACCGCCTGGCGCTCACGAATCGCTTTTCGCCTCTCTCCGATGCGGGTGTAGAGCCCCGCAAGTCGTTCGTGCTCCGCGATCTCGTACGGGTTCATGAACATCGCGCTCTCGAGCGCGTTGGCCGCGCCGGCGGTGTCTCCGGTTTGAAGCAGGAGATCAGCCCGCGTGACGTGAATCTCGTACGGGACGTCGCCGAGCCCGACCATCGTGGACAATACCTCCGCGGCCCGCTTTCGGTCCCCCTTCGCCAGGAGCGCGGCGACGAGGTGTGGGTAGGCGCCATCTCCCCCGCCGTACTCCGGAAAGAGCGCGCGCGCCCGCTCCAGCGGCGCGACCGCGGCCGCGCTGTCTCCGCGCCGCAAGAGCGCGCGGCCGGTCGCCACGATTCGCAGATAGCTCCGGTCGCGCACCGCGTTCATCGCCGAGCCGAAACGCTCGCGCATATAGGCGTCGAAGCGCCGGTCGAAGGCGGGAAGGTCAGTCTTCAACACGCGCCGCACGACCTGATCGGTGCTCAACCCCGTGCGATAACCCTGCAGCATCTCCATGAGCGCGCGCTCGCCGAAATCTCGCGCGATCAGCTCGCACACTAACGAGGCCTGGTAGTACGAAAAGATCACCTGCTGCGGGTACGCCGGGCGCACAAACCCGTCGTTCAACCGGCTGGGCGGCAGCAGCTTCCCATCCAGATATGCCTGGAGGAATGCGGGGCTCACATTTTGTCCCCAGCCGCGACGTCCACGTCGCTCCTCGTAAACGGAGAGTCCTTCCGAAAGCCAGCGAGGAATACGGTTGTCGGTCGCGCCAAGCGTGAACGTGTGGGCCAGCTCATGCCACGCGGTGGATGCCCAGTTGAGCATTCCCGCATCCTTGGCGGCCGGCGAAATGAAAGCGACCGTGTTGCCGAAGCTGACGCCGAGCGCGCCGAGGCCCGAGAGGCCGACCGTGCGCACCGAGAAATCCGCGTGGCTCCGATAGACCTCCATGCGGATCGGTTTCGTGGTCGAAAAGCCATAGCGCTTGGAGAACGTCGCGTACGCGCTGTCGGCGAGGGCGCCGAGATACAGAGCCATGACCCGCGATTCAGCTTTCTCGATCATGAATCTGAAGCGGCCGTGCGTGATCTCGTCGTACTCGGTGAACGTGTCCAGCAAGTCGAGCGTGTTCTTCACCCAGATGTTGTACGGGTCGCCCGCGAACGACGTCTCGAGGCTCGTGCGCGCTTCGACGATCTCGCCGAGACGCAGGAGGTTGAGTCCCAGGACGCTGTGCGCTTGCCAGTTGGTCGAGTCGATCCTGACGCCTTCGCGCGCCCACGACGCAGCTGCCTCGTACTGGCGCACGCGCGCCAGCTGCTCGGCGACCGCGACATGCGCCCCCGCCTCGCGCGGGTAGAGCGACTTGTACCTCCGGCCATACGACACGTTCGAGCCGGTATCTCCGGCCAGGACGGCGAGGGCGAGACCCGCGGCCAGCGCCTCCGCGTTCGCGTCGTTTGCGCGCAGGGCCCGATCGACCTCGCGTCGGGCGCCGGCAAAGTCCTCGACATCAGCGAGGAAGCGCGCTCGCAGGACACGGGCACCGACGTTCTCCGGTTCGCGCTGAAGGGCGCGCGCGAGCACGGAGTCGGCTCCCGGCTCTCCGTCGAAGTCGCGACGCCGCGCTTCCAGGATGAGTGCGGGGACGTAGTCGTTGTTTCGCGAGAACACCTGGGCGATGGTCTTCTTCGCGTCGGCGCTGTTGTACTTGCTCAGAAACAGCTCCGCGAGCTTCACCCGTGCCTCGAGATTGCTCGGGTCGGCCGCGATCGCACGATCGTAGACCGCCATCGCGTCCTTGAACGCCTGCGGCTCGTCCGCGCCGAGATAGGAGAGCGCGACGGCGACCACCACGAGCTCCTGATCCGTGAGACGACCGCCGCGCGCGTTGTAGATGTTGATCAAGCGACTGAACTCGCGCTTCGCCGAGTCGCGGTCGCCCCGCTCGTATTGCGCGATGGCGCTTTCGAGGCGTGCGGTGAGACTATCGCGCGCCTGCGCGCGGAGCGAATGCGGCCACGCGCACAGCGCGACCAGCGCACAGATGGCAAGACATCCGCGCCTCATGCGCCGCGCTCCAGCTGCCTGATCTCGCGCGCCTTGCGGGCGAGAGCCAGCAGCAACCGCTCGAGCTCCGCGTCGTACGCGTCCGCCGTCATCTGGGTTTTACGTTTTTTCAGAGATTGGATTTGGTCGTCAAACGCCGAACGTTCGGCGTACAGCGCCGTGAGCCGTGCATTCGAGCCGGCGCCAACACCGCCGCCCCCCGCGTTGAGAAAGAATCGGCCAGCGAGCTGGCCTTCATCGGCCATCTGCGCGTTCTCCGTCGCGAGCTTGCCGCCCGTCTCGTAGTACCGCTTCGTCTCGGACTCGGCGTACTTGAACGCTTCGAGGAGCGAGATGCGCCCGTCTTTGTCCGTGTCGGCACCGTCGCGCGAGAGCGCGTCCACGAAGAAGCGGGCGAATTGGGACTCATTTCGCTGGAATGCGCTCTTGGTCGCCGTCATCACGACGCGGTTCGGCGCGGCGACCAGCGGAAGCATGTCGCCGCTGGCGCTCGTGAGGTTGATGAACGCGACGCGCCGGTTGCCGAACCGGGACAGCACGCGCGCGAAGTCGGTCGCGGTCATGTCCGGTCCGGGAAGACTGATGCGGGTCTCCGGCCCTTCCCCGCTGCCGTGTCCGATGAGGACGACGACGACTTGGCCGTCCCTTCGATCCGCGAGCCCGTCGAGCACGCGCTCGACGTTGACCCGCGTGGAAAGGCCGCTGTACCAGCGCGATTTTGCCGCGGACGCGGCCGTATCCCCGAGCCATATTATGGAAGTGTCGGCCAACTTCGCTCGCCCGTGTGCCGCTTCGGCGAGCGCGCTGCTCAGTTGCCCGAAGGCCTTGGTGTATTTCGCCTCGCCGCCGATTCCGCTCACGATCACGAGACTGGTCTGCGCGTGCACAGAGGAAGCGGCAATGAGGCCGACAGCAAGGGCGTTCAACGTCAAACGTCCCACGTCAAACGTCAGACGTCTCACGTCGTTTCTCGATCGCCTCCAGCGACTCCTCATGCCAGCCCCCGATGACGCCGGAACGCCCACTCGCCGCCGAGCAACCCGATGAGAAGGACAAGGATCACAGGCATGTCCCACAGATCCATCTGGCTCACGACGGTCACGCCGCGCTTGTTGAGTGCGATGTCCTCGGGCAGCGTCTTCATCGTCGCCGGCGTGTAGAACTTGCCACCCGTCTCCTCCGCGATGCGCTGCAGCAGTGGACGCCGCATCTCGGCGCCATAAAACTCGGCCCCCAGATCGGCGACCGCGACGAAGGTTGAATCCTCGACTGGGCGCTCGTTCGGGCGGTTGCCGCCGGACGCGACACGCACGGTGTGTATCCCCGGCTCTTCGGACGAGTACGTCGCCTGATACTCGCCGTCTCGATCGACGACCCACTCGAGTGGCAGCTCGCGCACGACGCCCGACGGCGAGAACACCCGCGCCACCGGGCGCGCGTCGTTCCGGCGCACAAAGCTGCTGTCGGCGACTTCGGCTCGAATCGTCACGGTGCCTCCCGGACGGACGCGGTCCACCGAGGTCGACACCTTCAGCTGGTCCGGCGTGTCGCTGGTGATCCACCGCAGCAGCTGGCGCCAGAGCGTGCGAAAGGCGGGGTCGTCTACCGCCACATCCGCGTGCATGTGCCAGAGAAACGAGTCCTGAATCGGCAGCGCGACCGAGAGCCCGCGGCCGTAGCGTTGATAGAGCAGCACGGGCTGCCGATAGCGTCCGGCCGATCCCTCGAGAAGCGTCACCGCGCCGGGCTTGAGCCGCGACACCTTGTTCACGCTCGAGACTTTGACGCGGATGATCGGCGAGCTGTCGGCGCGCACGCCACGTCGGGGCGGCGCGGCGTGCTGCGTGACCGGGTGCGAGAGGCCGGCCGGCGTCACGCGGACGGTGAGCTCGTTGAATGGCGTCAACGAATCCGCGACGGCGTCGCCTTCCACGAACATCGGAAAGATGTCGGCGAGCGGAGTCCCCGCATAACCGCCCTCGCTGAACGCGGAACGTCCGCCGAGCAGGAGCATGCCTCCCCCGCGGACGCTGACGAAATCGGCGAGCATCCGCAATTGGTCGGGTGTGAACGCGCTCGCTTCGATGCTGCCGAGGATGATCGCTCGATACCGAAACAGCTCCGCGCGCGTCGCCGGGAATCCTCCGGCCAGCTCGGTGGGCCCGTCCACGTTCAGACGCAGGTACTTGTTCTCGGCGGTCCGCTGTAGGAGCACGAGTTGAAGGTTGGAGTCAGCCTCCACCGCGTCGCGAATGAACCGGACCTCGTACCGGGGCTCCCCCTCGACGTACAGGACTTTCTCGCGCCGGTGGCGCACGTCGAGCAGCGCGCGACGCTCGTTGTTCTGCGTCACCTGCTCGTTGGACTGCAGCGGAATGTGAAAGCGCAGCGTTCTCGCGCCCGCCGTGCGAACGGTGACCGGGATGCGTATCGGCACGGAGGCCCCGTCGGGCGGCAGCTCGATCTCTTCGCGAGCGATCACCTTGCCGTCGTCCTCCACGACGAGCGGAACGCGGGTCCTGCTCCCCCCCAGTCCGCGCTGCCGGATGACGACGTTCGCCACGAACGACGTTCCCTCGAGGACCTGGCGCGGCAGCTCCACGCGCTCGATCTCGGCGTCGCGCTGAAAACGCTCGGCACCGATGCCGACGGTGAAGACCGGCACCGACCGCGCGCGCAGAGAGAGCAGCTCGTCGGCGACGGCCTGGCTGGCATTGTCGGCGCCGTCGCTGAGCACGACCAGCCCGGAGAGCGGTACCGCGTCCAGCTCCTGCCGCGCATTCGCGATCGCGTCTCCGACTTTCGTCTCCGCCGCGTCGAAACCGAGAGTCGTAATGTCCTCGATCCGCTGCAGCGCCGAACCGAATCGAAAGAGTCGCACCTGGAACTTCTCGCGCAGGGCAGCCACGAGAGAGCTGTCGCCGGTGCCGAGCGCGGCACGGATGACGTCGGATCGCGCGCGGGGCCCGTCGTCGGCGATGCGCATGCTTCGGGAATCGTCGACGAGGACGCCCACGAAATTCCGTTGTGGGACTGGCGCGGAGAGCAGGAGCATCGGTCGGAAGAGACAGAGCAGCACGACCATCAGGGCTGCGCCCCGCAGCGCCGCGAGCACGACGCGATCGCGCGCGGTGCTGTGCGCGCCGACGCGACGGTACGTCAGGGTCGCGGCGCCAAGCACGACGGCGGCGACCGCGAGTCCGATCGCGTGCGGACCAGCCACGCCGAACGCGAGTTCCCCCTCAGCGAATACCGCCGGGCGATACTTGAACAGCAGCTGAAACGCGGTTTCGAGCGACGTCGGCATCTAGTCCGAAATGCGGGGTCCTGGGGCTCGGTGCCTTGGGGCCGTTGGTGCCTCGGGTGGCCAGAGGGATTTGGCCCTCGGGGGCCTTATCTGATGATACCCCACGAACACCCGTAACGTTGAGACAACTTTGAGGTTACAGAGGTTGCCGAACGCACGCACGACGCCCCAACTTGTGCGCTTGCACTTTGCCAGTCCATCCATCGCGATCGAGCCCAGGTGACGCCACCCGGCCAGTTCATCCGCGCGATCGGGCTCGGCCGCGCGACCGCGATGGTCGTCGGCACGATCATCGGCGCAAGCATTTTCGTGCAGCCGTCGCTCGTCTCGGGCGCGGTGCCCACGCGGTCGGGCGTACTTCTCGTTTGGGCCTGCGCCGGCGTGCTCACTCTCATCGGCGCACTCATTACGGCGGAGCTCGCGTCGGCGTTTCCGCGAACGGGGGGCGTGTACGTGTTCCTCAAGGAAGCGTACTCGCCCGTCCTCGCCTACCTCTGGGGCTGGGCGATGTTCTGGAGCATGCACAGCGGGATCATCGCGGCGATCGCCACCGTCTTTGCGCGCTACCTCGGCCACTTCGTGGAGCTGGGAGACCTCGGCACTCGCGCGGCCGCCGTCGGGTGCATCGTCGTCCTGTCGGCCGTGAACTATTTCGGCGTACGACAGGCGAGCGCCGTCCAGACTTTCTTTACGGCGATAAAGCTGCTCGCGGTGCTTCTCATCGTGGTGCTCGGCGTCGGGTATGTTGTCGGCCACGATACGCCATCGCTCCCTACGGGTGCCGCGCCAGCTATGACCTATGGCGCGTTCGTGCGCGCGATGGTCGCCGGCCTGTTCGCGTACGGTGGATGGCACATGGTCACGTACGCCGCCGAAGAGACCAGGGATCCGACGCGTACGATTCCTCGGGCGCTGATCATCGGCACCGCGATCGTCACGGTCGCGTATATCGCAATCAACGCCGCGTATCTGGCGGTGTTGCCGCTCGAGGAGGTCGTGACTTCGAATCGCGTGGCGGCCGATTTCGCCGACGCCGTGTTGGGATCGGGCGGCGCGAGCGCGTTGTCCGCGCTCGTGATTCTCTCGGCGATTGGCGGCCTGACGGGGATTATCCTCGCGGGGCCACGCGTGTATTTGGCGATGGCGAGCGACGGGCTGTTGTTCCGATGGGCGGGCGCCGTGCATCCCACCTACCGCACGCCGCACGTCGCGATCGTGTTCCAGGCGGTGTGGTCGTCGGTGCTCGTGTGGACGGGCACGTACCGCGCGCTTTTCACGCGCGTGGTGTACACCGAATGGATTTTCTTCGCGCTCATGGCCGCGAGCTTGTACGTCCTCCGTCAACGTTCTGACTATCGGCCAACGTATCGTGTGAAGGGATTTCGCGTGCTGGCCGGCATCTTCGTGCTCTCGTCAGC
The DNA here is from genome assembly GCA_040902075.1 of Gemmatimonadaceae bacterium. Classification (GTDB taxonomy): domain Bacteria; phylum Gemmatimonadota; class Gemmatimonadetes; order Gemmatimonadales; family Gemmatimonadaceae; genus DASPMP01. The sequence continues at coordinate 8,142 of JBBDXZ010000094.1, read as the reverse complement.
GGCGATCGTGTTCCACCAAGTGCTCACGGAGCCACGAGAGAGTATCACAGGACTCGCGTTGGTGCTTGCAGGCCTCCCCGTATACTGGATCTGGATGCGCCGGCGGAAGCCGGCAGGAGAGCGTGTTGAGAGTCATTGACGTCCACAATCACTTTTATCCCCCCGAGTACCTCGACGCGCTCCGGTCGGGCAAGAGCGTCGTGCGCGTCACGGTGGACGCCAAAGGCAACCCCCACATCCACTATCCGGGCGATTACAACGTCGCGGTCGTGGGCCACCGCGACATCGCGTACCGGCAGGACGTTCTCGAGAAGGAAGGCGTGGCCACACAGGTCATTACGCTCACCACGCCGGGGACGCACGTCGAGTCGCCGGCGTACGCCGCGCAGTTGGCGTCGCTGGTCAACGACTCGTTCGCGAAGATCATCGCCGAGCGTGGGCCGCGCTTCGCCGCGCTCGCGACGCTGCCGTTGAACGACTCGAAGGCGTCCGTTCAGGAGCTGCGCCGCGCCATGGAGGAGCTGCGACTACCGGGCGCGATGCTGTTCAGCAACGTGAACGGAGTGGCGCTGGCCGATGCGCGCTTCTGGCCCCTCTACGAGCTGGCGAACGAAAAGGAAGCGGTGCTGCACATCCATCCCACGAGTCCCGTCGGCGTGGAGGCGATGACCGAGTATTGGCTCATGCCGCTGGTGGGTTTTCTGATGGACACGACGCTCGCCGCGGCGCACCTGGTCTTCAGTGGAGTGCCCGAACGGTTTCCGCGCATCAAGTGGGTGTTGGGCCATCTCGGCGGCGCCATTCCGTATCTCGCCGAGCGGCTCGATCGCGGATTCCATGCATTCGCCGAGTGCCGCGCGCACATCAAGCGGCCGCCGAGTGAGTATCTCAGGCGCTGGCACTATGATACGGTGAACTTCGATCGCAACGCGCTGGATCTGGCGATCAAGTTCGCCGGCGCGGAACGCATCCTCGCGGGGAGCGACTATCCGCACCAGATCGGCTCGATACCAGCGATGCTCGAGGCCATCAATGGACTCTCGATCTCCGACGCCGACAAGGCGAAAATCCTCGGAGGCAATGCCGCTCGCCTGTACCAGTTGTCATCCTAAGCCCGTCCCGGCTACGGCTGCACGCCGAGCTGCTGCAGACGTTGCTGCGCTCGTCGGTCATTGGGGTTCTTTGCGAGTACCGCCCGCAACCGCGCGATTCCTTGGTCCCTGTTCCCGCCGGCGAGGTGAAGCTCCGCTATCTGGTAGTCGATGTTCACCGAGTTGGGATAGAACTCCTGGAGCATCTCGAGCAGCTTGACCGCATCGGCGTGCCTTCCTTGCTGGGCCAAACTGCGGGCGACCTCGCTCACCGGCTGCTCCGTGAAGTTGTACCGGCCGGTCGCCATCTCGTTGCGGAGCACGCGGTAGCGGGCGATTGCGCTGTCCACGCCGGCCCGTGCGGTCGTCCTCAGAAGCACCGTCTCGATGGTGCCCGGCGTCGACAGGCCGCGATGGCAGGTCATGCACGTGACGTTCGTCGGCGGATCGTCGCGGTTCGGGATGCTGGCGAGGAAGCGCGTGTTGATACTGTCGGCCATCCGCAGCATGAGGCGCGCGATCTTCTTGTTATCCTTGTCGTCCTTGAAGAAGTCGAAATTGAGGCCTCCACCACTCCCTCCGCCGGCCGGTGCCCCCTCGCGCTCGACGTGACAGAACTGACAGCGGACACTCAGCGCCATCGTGAATCCGCGCATGATGCGGTTCAGCGTATCGGGGTGAATGTCCTTGGGAAAGACCTGGAGATTCTCGAACTTCTGAGGGAACTGTGCCGACAACGGTTGGACGACGGTGATGGCGAGAACGACGGCGACCAGGCGACATAGCGTGCGGACGGTCATGGATGCGCTCGCGGGCAAGGGACTGTGCGTGAAACTGCGCGCCCTGGCCGTTTCGTCACCAGCGCGCCCGTTCACGGTCTTCGCGGGCCGCTACATCAGCGGCTTCGTCATGAGCTGCTTGATGAGATACGAATAGGTGACGGCCGACATCTTCGCCCGTTGCGCGGGCGTGGTACCGGCGCCGTGACCGCCCTCCGTATTCTCGAAATAGTAGATCGGCATCCCCAACGACTCCATCTTCGCGGCCATCTTGCGCGCGTGACCCGGATGCACCCGATCGTCACGCGTCGTGGTCGTGAACAGTGCGCGCGGGTACTTGCGGTCCGCGAACACGTTCTGATAGGGCGAGTATTTCGAGATGTACGACCACTCCTCGGGTTTGTCCGGATCGCCGTATTCGGCCATCCAGCTGGCGCCGGCCAGTAGCTTGTGATAGCGCTGCATGTCCAGCAGCGGGACGTTGACGACGACGGCATTGAAGAGCTCGGGACGTTGCGTCATGACCGCACCGACGAGAAGCCCGCCATTGCTGCCGCCAGAAATGCCGAGCTGCGCGGGTGACGAGACGCGGCGAGCGATCAGGTCTTCCGCGACGGCGATGAAGTCGTCGTACGAGCGTTGTTTGTTTTCCTTTTGCGCCGAGCGGTGCCAGGCCGGCCCGAATTCGCCGCCGCCGCGGATATTCGCGACGACATACACGCCGCCGCGCTCGAGCCACGTTGCGCCGACGGTCGGATTGTAGCCCGGCTTCTGGGAGATCTGGTACCCGCCGTACCCATAGAGCAACGTGGGATTGGTGCCGTCGAGCTTCATGCTCTCACGATGGATGACGAAGTACGGGATCTTGGTCCCGTCTTTCGACGTCGCTTCATGCTGCTGCAAGGTGAGTCCGGTGTCGTCGAACATCTTCGGCATCTGACGGACGACTCGCACCGCACCGTCGGGTTCGGCCACGTACAGGGTGGTCGGCTGCGTGAAGCTCGTGTACGTGAAGAAGTAGCGGTCCGTGGTTCTCGACGTCCCGGCGATTCCGATCGTCCCGAAGTCCGGCGCGGCCACCTTCGCGCCCACCCATTTGCCATTCTGCAGACGGAATCGGTGCAGCTCCCCGCGCACGTTGTTGAGCGTGTTCACGAGCAGATGATTCTGCGTCACGGTCCATCCTTCGATTGTCTGACGGCCCGACGGCGCAATGATCGTCTGAAACGCACGATCGCCTCTCATGAAGGCGTCGTAGTCGATGCCGATCAGCGCCCCCTGGGGATACGTCGTCCCCGCCACCGCCCACTCCGCTCGCAGATACACGATGAATTGGCTGCCTACGGTCTGGAAACCGGCGTCCTTCGGGATGTCGATGCGAATCAGCGAATCACCCTGAATCACATAACGAGTGCTTTCGAAGAACACGGGCGAATGAGAGAGGGTGGAGATCCGCCGCCCGTTCACGATGAACGACCCTGTCCCGACTGAGACGTCGGACGGCTTTCCCTCGAAGCGTGTTCGCGCGGAGCTCAGTGGAGTGCCGCGACGCCATTGTTTGACGACGCGCGCATAACCGGACGTCGTCATCGAACCCGGACCGAAATCGGTTCCCACGAGCAAGGTATTCTCATCCTTCCAGCTTGCGTTTGTCTTCGCGTGAGGGATGAAGAATCCGCCCCGCACGAATGTCTTGGCCTTCGTGTCGAACTCGCGCGACTCGGACGCGTCGGACCCGCCGCGCGACAGCCGGACGAGGCACTGGCGGAACTGCGGATACAGGCAGCTCGCGCCGCCATACGCCCAATTCACGTTTTCAGCCGCCGCGAGCGAGTCGATGTCGAGAACGGTCTCCCACACAGGCGTGCCGCTGAAATACGATTGCGGGCTGGTTCGCCGCCAAATGCCTCGCTCGTGTTGCGCGTCCTGCCAGAAGTTATAGAAGTACCCGCCCTGCATGTCGGGGTAGGCGATTCGGTCGCGCGACGTGAGAATCGCGAGAACGCGGCCGTAGAGAGAATCGAACGCCGGCATGCGTTGGAGATCCTCCAGCGTCGTGCGATTCCGGGCCTCCACCCATTCCAGCGCTTTGGGCGACTCGACGTCCTCCAACCATTGAAACGGATCGTCGGGAAGCTTGGATTGAGATGGAGGCGGTGCTTGCTGCGCAGCGGCGCCGGTACTGAGCGCCGTAAGAATGGTGGCGAGTGTGAGCGCGCGGGTAAGTCGCATGGTAGGATGGGCTGGTGTCGATCCCAATGTGGCACACGGTATTATCATCGAGCAATGTTTCACGATCCTGCCCGATTTCCGCGTGGCTTTCGTTGCGCCAGCCGCAACATTGGGCTCAAGCCGGAGGCCAGAGATCTCGCGTTGTTCGCGAGTGACGTGGACGCCACGGCCGCCGCGGTGTTCACGCGCAATCAGTTTCCGGGCGCGCCCGTGATTCTCGGCCGCGAGACGATCCAGGGCGGACTTCTGCGCGCCATCGTGGTGAACAGCAAGGTGAGCAACGTCGCGACCGGCGCGGCCGGACTCGAGAACGCCCGCCGCATGGCGGCAGCCGCGGCACGCGAAGTCGGGACAACCGCCGACCGCGTGCTCGTGAGCTCGACGGGGGTGATCGGCGTTCCGCTGCCGATCGAGAAGATCGAGCGCGGGCTGACAGGCATGTCGGGAGAGCTGCAAGACGATCCACTGGTCGGGGCGCAAGGGATCATGACGACTGACTCGCACCCGAAGGCCCTGTCCGCCAGCGTGGGCGGCGCGACCATCGCCTGGGTGGCGAAGGGGTCGGGGATGATCGAGCCGAACATGGCGACGATGCTCTCGTACATTTTCACGGACGCCGCGCTCGATGCGGGGACCCTCGAACGTGCGCTGCGGGCTGCCGTGCACGTTTCATTCAACATGTTGTCCGTGGATAGCGACACGAGCACGTCGGACACGTGCGCCATTCTGGCGAATGGTCTCGCTGGAACCGTGGATCAGACCGTGTTCACCGACGTGCTGGTCGCGGGCTGCATCCGCATGACGGAGATGCTCGCGCGGGACGGCGAGGGCGCCACTCGGCTCCTGCGCGCCATCGTTCGCGGCGCCGCCACCGAGCCGGACGCGCGCCGTGTCGCGAAATCGCTCGTCAACTCGCCCTTGATCAAGACCATGGTGCATGGCGCCGACCCGAACGTCGGTCGGATTCTCATGGCCGTCGGCAAGTGCGTGGACTGTACCATCGCGCCGGACAAGACGAGCGCGTGGATCAACGGGTTTCAGGTCGTGGCACGAGGGACGCGCGTCGAGTTCGACGACACCAGCGCGCGCACCGCCCTTTCCACCGACGTCGTGGATCTCGTCGTCGACCTCGGCGTCGGACCGGAATCGGCGACAGCCTACGGGTGCGATCTGTCGAAGGGGTACATCGAGGAGAATGCGGCATACTACTCGTCATAAGTCACTGTTACTGGTCACCACGACCGCCCGAGTAGCTTTGAGCCATGACAGCCGACGACAATGGCAACGTCCTATCCGACCTCGCGCCGAACTCGGTCAAGCGCGTGCATCTGGTCGGTGTCGCTGGGACTGGAATGGGCGCCTTTGCCGGCATGCTCAAGGCAGCCGGATACTCGGTCACCGGCAGCGATGAGAGCGTCTATCCGCCGATGAGCGACATGCTCCGCGAATGGGGGATCGACGTCTTCACTCCGTACGCGCCGGAGAATCTCGATCGCGCGCAACCCGATCTCGTCATCATCGGCAACGTGATCCGTCGCGTGAACCCGGAAGCGACGGCGGTGCGAGAGCGAAAGATCCCGCAGATGAGCTTCCCGGCCGCCTTCGGATCCTTGATCCTGGCCGGAAAGCACAGCGTCGTGATCGTCGGGACACACGGCAAGACAACCACCGCCGCGCTCATGGCGCACGTGCTGACCCACGCGAGGACGGATCCCACGTTCCTGGTGGGTGGAGTCACACTCAACTACGACGGAAACTTTCGGCTGGGAAAGGGCAAGTACGTCGTCGTCGAGGGCGACGAGTACGACACGGCATATTTCGACAAAGGGCCGAAATTCCTGCACTATCGGGCCCGGACGGCGCTGCTGACGAGTATCGAGTTCGACCACGCGGACATCTACAAGGATCTCTCGCATTACGAGAAGGCATTCGAGAACTTCGGCAAGACCATGCCGGCCGACGGTTTCCTCGGTGTCAGCGCGTCGTATCCGCGGGCCGTCGAGATCGCGCGCGCGACATCCAAGGCGCAGGTCGTCACGTATGCCGTCAACGGCAAGGCGGACTATCGAGCCGACAATGAGACGTTTTCATCGGACGGCGCGCGCTTCCAGGTGCACAGGCCTGATGGGAAAGCGAAAGACCTTTTTCTTCCGATGTCCGGATATCACAACATCGAAAACGCCGCCGGAGTCTATGCCGCTGCGCGGTGGCTCGGTCTCTCGCACCAGGACATCGCGCGCGGCTTCCAGAGCTTCAAAGGCGTCAAGCGCCGCCAAGAGGAGCGCGGAGAAATCGGCGGCGTTCTCGTCCTGGACGACTTCGCGCATCATCCGACCGCAGTCCGCGAAACGATCGAGGGGATCCGCCAACGCTACCCCGAACGCCGGTTGTGGGCGGTCTTCGAGCCGAGATCGAACACCAGCCGTCGCAACATTCACCAGGCGGAGTACGCCACCGCGTTCACGGGCGCCGATCTCGCGAGCATTCGCGTGCCCGAGCCGCACGACAAAGTCCCGGCCAGCCAACAGCTCAACGTGCCAAAGATCGTCAAGCAGCTCGAGGAACGAGACATCATCGCGAACTCGGCGAAGGACGTGAACGCGCTCGTACGTCACGTTTCCGCCGAAGCACGGCCGAACGATCTCATTCTGGTCATGAGCAACGGTGCCTTCGGAGGCTTCATCCCGTCCCTCATCTCTGCCCTCGAGCGCCGGTTTGGAAAGTCGGCATCAGGAGGAGACGCGCTGGCGCTGGATTTGCGAGCCGGCCACGACGGTTGAGCGAACCTGGTGAGAGGAGAAACGCGTGAAACGGAAAACTGGTGCCTCCGCTGGCCGTCCCGGCGCATCGCCGCGACGCTTCGGCGCCAAGGAGCTCGAGTCGCTCATCCGCGAAGGCGCGATCGATACCGTGATCAGCGCCATCACCGACCTCCAGGGCCGGCTCATGGGCAAACGCGTCACCGGCGATTTTTTTCTGGAGCGCGGGCGGGAAGGTACCCATTTCTGCACGTATCTGCTCGGCACCGACATGGAGATGCGGACGCCGACCGGCTACCGCTTGATGAATTGGGAGACGGGCTATGGCGACTGGTTGGCCGACCCCGACTGGTCAACGCTCCGTACGATTCCGTGGCTGGAGAAGACGGCGCTCGTGCTGGCGGATACCCGCGACGAAGCCACCCGCCAGCTGATCCCCATTGCGCCACGCTCGATTCTGCGCCGGCAGATCGAGCGTGCCGAGGAACTGGGGTGCGAGGCCATGATGGCGAGCGAGCTGGAGTTCTATCTCCTGCGAGACACCTACGAGGGCGCGGCCGCCAAGAACTTTCACGATCTCCGGCCCTTCGGCTGGTACAACGAGGACTACAATCTGTTGCAGGCCACGAAAGCGGAGCCGCTGTACCGCCAATTCCGCAACAACATGTGCGCCGCGGGGATTCCGGTCGAGTTCAGTAAGGGCGAGGCCGCTCCGGGACAGCACGAAGTGAACATCCACTTCGACGCCGCGCTCGAATCGGCGGACCGGCATGCGCTCTTCAAGCATGGACTCAAGGAGATGGCGTGGCAGAACGGATACGCGGTCACGTTCATGGCCAAGCCAGACCACACATGGACCGGCAGCAGCGCGCACGTCCACGTCAGCTTGTGGAACGGCAAGAAGAACATTTTTCACGACAAGAAGGGATCACCGTACGGAATGTCGGACACGATGCGGCACTTCCTCGGTGGCCTCATTCACGGGACGCGCGAGCTGGCGTTTTTCATCGCGCCCTTCGTCAATTCGTACAAGCGGTTTGCGCCGGGCAGTTGGGCGCCGGTGCATCTCGTCTGGGGGCGCGACAATCGGACGTGCGCCTTTCGCATCGTGGGCGAGGGACCGTCGCTGCGCATCGAGACGCGCCTTCCGGGCGGCGACGCGAATCCCTATCTCGCCTACGCGGCGATCATCGGCGCCGGCCTGCATGGTATCGAGCAGAAGATCGAGCCGCCGGCGGAGTTTACGGGGAACGCCTACGCGGCGACCGAGGAGCCGCGCGT
>JBBDXZ010000093.1:0-20171 GCA_040902075.1 Gemmatimonadaceae bacterium | reverse complement strand
GGAGGTGCAACAGCGCCACCGCGCCCAGTAGGACGAGGAGCGAACGCCGCACCGTTTTGTCCGCGCGCGCCTCATTGAGAGTGGTAGCGGTCGCGGTCACCCGCTCATTGGGCGCCCGCGGATCGCTGGGCACGGCGCGATTGATATCGGCGCCGAGTACGGCAAGCTCGCTCAGCGCGGTAGTGAGCTCGATGCCCTGCCGCAAGCGGCCGACGGCGCTGATGAAATTCTGGTTCGTGGTGATGTAATCGGCATAAGTGAGCTGCGGCGTCATCGTCCGCGGAACCCAGAGCTCCGCGCGACCCGAGAGCCCCGTGAACTCCGGCGGCAGCACGCCGATCACGGTGAGCGGCACTCCGTTCAGTCGAATCGTGCGGCCGAGGATGTTCGGATCGGCGGCCCAGCGCCGCGTCCAGAGGCTGTGACCGAGCACTACGACCGGCGTCGGTCGCGCAGCATCGTCCTCTGCGTCGGTGAACAGGCGCCCTCGAGCCGCGCCGACGCGGAGGAGCGGAAAGTAGGTCGCAGACACCCTCTCTCCGTGTACCAGCTCCGCGTCTGAGTCGCCCGACATCGTGAGGTCGGCGGGCGAGTAGCTGGCCACGTACTCGAAGCTTTGCTGCGACTGCCGCAGCAACTGAAAGCGGGCAAACGACCAGCGCTCCCGCCGCGGTGGCTCACCGTCCGGGTTGCGCTGGAGGTAGAGCATCGCCAGGCGGCCGGCGTCGTGGAACGGCGGCTCGCGGAAAAGCGCGGCGTTGACGACGCCGAACGTGGTGGCCAGCGCCGCGACGCCAATGGCGAGCGTGAGCACCACGGCGATGGAGAGCGCGCGGGCTCGTGCAAGCGAGCGCAGCGTGGCTGAGAGCGGCATGGGCAGCGTCTCCTCGGACTAGTCTACGATAGGACGCCCATCACGCATCAAGTGCTTGAACGGAGCGCGCGTCCGTCACGCGCCCATCTGTTTTTCCAGGAGCGCGAGACAGTGCGCCGTGAGCGACGCGGTATCGTACTCCGCGCCGTTCGTCGCTCGCCACACGAGATCGTCCGACGGGCGCTCTATTGGATGAAGGATCAGCTCGGCCACGCTCTTTGCGGCGCCCGGTTTCCGCGGCGACCCGCGACGCGACACGACGCCGCTCCACACGACGACGTGTAGCTCGCCGAGCGCCTTGTCGCTGCCCGCGGGTGCGAACCATGACACGCTCACCGCGGCCGTCGGGGTTTGCAGCACGCATCCATTGGGAGTGCGATGCTGCTCGATCGTGCCCTTGACCTGCTCGACGCGCTTCAGCACGCGTTCGGGCGCCAGCTCATCCAGCAGCGCCGTCACGGAGCGCTGGACCGCATTCTTCTCTTTGACGCTCCGCGAGGCGGTCCATGGGGCCGCTTTCGGATCGCTTGGGTCGTCCATGTGTGTCTGTCCGGTAAATCGGTGAGCGGAGGTCTCCGTTAGATCGGAGTGCGAAAAGAGGTACGGTCACGCGTGCGAGGAATCGTGGGTTGGAATTAGGCGGACGCGCTGAGATACCAATAGAGCACGATTGCCAGCACCGCGCACGTGGCACCCACAATAGCCGCGCGCCGAGCGGCCAATCGCCTTCCCTTGATCAACAGCACCAACGACGCGCCAAAGCTGAGTGCCGTGACTCCGTAGAGAGCCTCGAGAAAGTTGACCATAGAAAAGTTCGGGGTGGCCTCACCGCGCTCGCTTCTCACCCGCGTTCAGCGCAAAAGAGAGCCGATTCTCACGCGGGGCAAAGGCGCAGGTCGAATAGGGAGTAAAAACGCACGGCGGGTTGTACGCGCGGTTGAAGTCGATCACGGTCCAACCGGCCGAATCGGGAAACGACGCGCGGAGATAGCGACCAGCTTGATAGGTCGTGGTTTTCGCGGTGGAATCCCAGATCATCAGGAAAAAGATCGTGTCGTCCGGTTCGGCGAATGCCACGAGGCGGTGCTCCCTTTCGCCGACGCGGAACACCAGCTCCCCCGGTGAACGATACGCCTGCGTACCTTCCGTGATGTCCGCGACTTGATAGTCTCGCGGCGTCTTGAATCGCACGAACCGGGCGGACACACGCCAAGCCGTGTCCGGACGATACGACTCTGGCAGGCGGAAGGTTTGCCGAGCAGGGTGCTCTTCGTCCCACGCCCGCAGCCAGAGGCGATCAGTACCCGGCTCCGCGTGCACTCGAAGGCGAAGCGATCCGATTGCGAGCGTGGTGGCGGTGTCGGTGCGATCGCTGGCCATCATCAGCGGCGCGGTCACCCGAGTGCCATCCGCGAGCCGAATCCCGGCGCCAGACGCCGGCTCGAAGCGGACGTTGGCATTCTCGCGCTCGAGCGTGCCAGCGAAACGTGGAGCGTGCGCTGCCCGGAGAACGATAGGGAGCGTGGAGTCCGAGCCCAGGGCCATCGTGCCGGGACGCAACTCCCAGAGACCGACCCAGGTAACAGGGCCCGGTCCCGGCAGGACGAGCCGGGAACGGCGGTAGTCGCGCCACTCCTGGAATTCGCGGATGAACTGCTGCTCCGGTATGGCCGCGGGTCGAGGCCAGGGCTCGTCCGTGCAGCCGATGCAGATCAACAGTGTGAGCACACGCTTGTGCATGTTCCTTCTCCTATCACAAACTTAGCGCGTGACAGTCTCCCGCAGCGCGATCGCCGGTCTCCTCGATAGGGAGCATCCAAAATGACCGACGATAGTCAGCGCCGGTGGTACGTCCGCGTCCTCCGTGACGTGCAATTCTGGGTGCCGGTCGTGGTGCTGCTCGGCGGCCTGCTCGTGCTCCGATGGATTCACTGACCGCGCGCGAGCCGGAACTGGCGGCGCGTCTCGCGCCGCAAGCGACGCTTCCGCTGGACGCGCTGCGTCTTCGGAGCCTGCAAGCGATCGGAATACTCTGCGGGCTGGCCGCCGGCGTGTGGCTCGGGGCGGCGGAAGCGCCGACCAAGCTGGTCACGCTCGGGCTCTCGCCCGTGGTCGTCTCGCTCGCGATGGTGGTCGGTGTGTTTCTCGCGCGTTGGAGTCTGCCCGCGTTGCTCCAGGGTACGTCGCACGTCGGTGCGGACTTGCGGCAGGCGCCGCATCTGATCGTCTGGGCGGTGCTGGCCGGCTGCCTATGGGCCGTGGCGAACACGCTGACGATCTTTGCCGTGCGAGACGTCGGGCTCAGCATCGCGTTCCCCCTGTGGAACAGCAACAGCCTGCTCGGCATTCTCTGGGGCATCGTGCTCTTCAGCGAGCTGCGTGGAGCCGATTGGCGTCGCTGGTTCGGCGTGCTGGGTGGGGCGCTACTGATGTTCGCCGGCGCGACGGCGCTGGCAATCGCCTCCTCCGCCCAGGCGGCACCGCGAGACGCCGTTCGTGGAGTGATCGCCGCACTTACGGCCGGCGTGCTCTGGGGAACGATGTACATCCCGTATCGCAAGGCGTACCTGACGGGGATGAGCCCGCTCTCGTTCATCACGTTCTTCACCGTCGGCGAGCTCGTGATGATGAGCGCGATCGCTGTGACCTTCTCCGGTGGTGTGACGCCGCTCTGGCGTGAGCTGGCCGGCGCGCGTGAGGTGCTCTTCTGGCTGCTGCTCGGCGGCTTCGTCTGGGTGATCGGTGACCTCTTTCAGCAGTACGCGGTGAAGTACGCGGGGATCACGCGCGGCATCCCGTTGTCGAACACGAATCAGCTCTGGGGCATGCTGTGGGGCATTCTCGTCTTCGGTGAATTGCGCGGCGGCTCGGAGGGGCTGTACCTGAAAGTGATCGGAGGCTCGCTCGTCATGGCGCTCGGCGCCTGCGTCATCGCGCTGTCGTCGGTGCGCGGGAGCGAGCATGTGCGGTGGCAGCAGGCGGCCGCTCGGGAGGGCGAGCGATACCGCGTCGATCCCGCCTACACCCGCGCGAGCATGGCCGGACGCGAGATGCATGCGACCACGAGCAGGCGGACGTGGCTGGATTGGCTCCTGGTCGGTGTCGCTACCGCGACGCTCATCGGGTTTGCCGCTGTAGCACGGGCTCCGGCGATCGCGGTGCGATGGGAGTGGGCGGCTGCTCTGGTGCTGGTGATGCTGATCGCGCTGGCGAGTTGCGGCGTTGCTCTCTGGCGAACGACGCGCTTCAATTGACCGCGTTAAACGCGTCACGGGTGTGCCTGGCTGAGGCCTGTGACGCAAGGCACGATTATTCGGCGCCGTATCCCCACGAATCCGCGTGGGTGGAAGTGAAGACTTCCGCCTGCGCCATTGTGGCCGGCCGATGCCGGGGGCCCACTCGCGCTGTAGCGCGGTAGATCGCGCTGTCCCCCTCCTCGCACTTCCTCCCGAGGGTTGACCATGTTCCAGTCGCTCATCGACCTCTTTCCGGCCGAGTCGCGTGGCGTCTTGATGGCACTCACCGCGCCGCTCCGCTGGATTCCTGAATGGACGACCGTCATGCTGAACTTCATGACGGGGCAGGACCCAGCCGTGGTAGCGCTCCTGGCCGTCGCGCTCCTGATGCCGGCGCTATTGTTGATCGCGGGCATGTGGAGCACGATGGCGTCGCTGTACACGCTGCCGTTTCGCTCCGGCCGCGGCGGGTTCGTGACCGCGCTGCTCATGGCATGGTGGGATGGCGGCCGCTGCGTCTGGTTGTATTGGACGGGCATCGCGCGCCTGATCGTGGCGCTCGCGGGCTGGGTGCTCGGTTCGGTGCGCTTCGTTCTCCTCACGCTGCGCAACGCGCTGCTCGGCGTTGTTCGCTCGCCGCTGGCGATGCTCGACTGGACGTCGCGTCGCTACTTCCAGCCCGGTGTACCCTGGATCGCGTTCCTGGTGCTGCTGCTCTGGTCGGGCGTCGAAGCAACCGTCTTCACGTTCACTCTGACGCCGACGCTGAACGAGGTGTTTGGCGGCCTGACGGGGTTCGAGCCGAACCCGCGCGTCATGGCGCCGCTGCTGTGGCTGTTCCTGTTCATGCTCATCGCGGGGAGCTTCGCGTGCATTCAGGTGCTCAACGATGCCATTCGCACTCGCAAAGTGGGCGAAATCATACAAATGACGCTCGTCGAGAGCGCGGTGATGTTCTTCGAGGTGATCTTCCTGTACCGCGAGCTGATCGACGCGGTGACTCCCTGGATCGCGCAGCAGTCTGGCGGCGAGGTGCGACTCGGCCTCGTGTCGACGCTGCTGCTCGCGTCGTTCGGTTGGGTTGGTGTGCGCGGCATGTCGTGGTTCCTCTTCGGCCGGTTCGGTACGCCGGCGCTGCTCGCGATTCTGTCGCGCCAGACGATCTCACAGGATGGCGGCGTCTCGTCGGTGCCGGCGCCCGTGACGAAGGACATGTGGCGCGCTCCGGTGGACGCGCTCAAGGCTGACGTGGAGTGGTTCCAGAAGGAGGGCAAGCGCCTGTTCGAGCTGTTGACGCTGCCGGTGTTGCAGCTGCTGGCCGCCGCGCTCAACTTCGCGGTGGTGGTGGTGCAGTCGCGTCCCGCGTTCGCGCTGCCATTCAAGTCGTTGGACGAGATGCTGGCGTCGAATCCGTTCGCGGCGACTGCCGCGCGTCCGCCACGCTTGGACCTCAAGACCCCGCGCGATCCAATGCCGAGGGTAGCCTCATGATTACCACACTTCGAAGTGAGACGCGGTTGAAAGCCGCGGCGGTGATCCTGCTCGTAACCGCAATCGCGCTCGCTGCCTGTGCGCCCGCGGCCAACAGCACGCGCGTCGCGCGGTCTACGCTCGTCGTCGGAATCGACGTGAGCGGCTCGTTCCAGAAGAACCACGAGAGCTCGATCGACTTCGCCGCGAACTACCTGTATGCGCGCCTCCGAGGTCTCGGTGGCTTGAAGCAGCCGACGGCCGTTTTCGTCGGCAGCATCGGGGGCGAGCGTCCGCAGGAAACGAAATCCTTCCAGCCGATTCACACCTTCCAGAACATGAGCGTCGAACAGATCGCCGCGTACTTGAGGAAGGAGTATCCGGCGCGCGACGGCCTGACGGACTTCAACCCGTTTTTCGTGCGGGTCGGCGCGCTCGTCAAGCGGCAGAACCTCGTTCTGTCGCCCATCGACGTCGTGATGTTCACGGACGGCATACCCGATATCGGTGGCGACAGCATCAGCAAGTACAAGAAGATCAACCTGGGCGACCTGGAGTACCTCTCCAAGAGCGTCACGGTGCGCGTTCTCTACCCGAGGCCCACCGTCGCCGTGAGCTGGGAGAAGAAGGTCCCGCGCCAGCGCGTCCGCATGTGGACCGTGGACGACGAAGTCATGAATACCTGGCGCAAGCAGCATCGCGCCGGCATCCCCCCGGAGCAGCAGGGCGCGCTCTGGAAATGGATCGCGGACAACGTGGACTTTCGCGTGAGAAGCGTGGGCGTGCTGTAAGTCAGTTCGGCAGTGGATGGCTCCGATGCACTTCCGGATCGGCGTTCTTCCACGCGAGCCGGACGTAGTCCGAGTAAACCTTGGCGCTGTCGCGGACACCGGCGGCGGCGAATGCGCGAGCCATCCAGTAGTCGATCTCGGTCCGCGGCGCGTAGCGCCCCATGCCGTCGAGCTGCGTGGCGTATCCCTGCCGCAGCACGTCGAGCGCTTCGCGTGCTCGGCCGAGCGCGATGAGGCTCTTCGCCATCTCGACGTTCGTCCGTGTCCATCCGCCTACCTCCCAGCGCGCGGCGCTGAACTCGCGAACTGCCTCCTCATGCCGCCCCGCGCGGGCGGCGATGAGACCCTTTATGTGATGGTGCAATAACCAGTCGCGGCCGAAGTAGCTCTGCGCGCCGATACGCTCCACCGAGTCCGCGAGCGCACGCAGATAAGCTGTATCAGCAACCGCGGCGATCGCGTCGGCCTCGAGAGCGTGATGCCACGCAAACCCACGCGCCCGCTGACCGGCCGCCGCCGGGTCGGCCGAGAGTGAGACGGGTGCGCGCGCTGGTCCGTGATCGAATCCCTCGAACAAGGTGATCGCGGCCTTCGCGTTTCCCAGACGACCCAGCGAGTGCGCCGTCATGAGCACGGCTGCTTTCGCCTCACCGTGGCGCGCTCTGAGCGTATCGATGGTGGCAGCTGCGCGGCGAAACTGTCCGCGCTCGCGCTCGACCAGGCCCCGGAGGTCCAGCGCTGCTTCCAGCCGCGCTGCCGGATCCGACCGGAGCAACTCACGAATGATGCTCTCCGCCTCACTGAAGCGGCGATCCATTATGAAAAGGCGCGCCAATTCCGGCGCGAATGTCATCGAATCCTGGACCAAGGTGGACGCACGCCGGTGGGCAGCGATTGCTTCGTCGAACCGACGCTGGTAGGCGGACACCCAGGTAAACGTCATCCATGCGGTCGGCAGATCGGGCTGCAGCTCGACGAATCGCCGCGCCGCATGGGTCGCACCATCGAAATCGCCACGCCTGACACGGCCGAGAGCGAGGCTCGAATAGCCGACGCATGGGGCACAAGGACCTCGCCCCGCTTCCATGCCCAGTGAATCGAGCGAAAGCACGGCCTGCATGATGGAGTCCGCCTCCGCCCAACGGCCATAGCCTCCGAGCACCATGGCGAGCAAATCGTACGCTCGCGGGTCACGCGGGAAGCGCGCGAGAAGGGCGCGCGCCAACGCCTCGGACTTTCCCCGCTGGCCAGCAAAGTGGGCATCCCTTGCCTGCAGGTCGAGGCGGTCCCACTCCGTGGCTCTCGACTCATAGAGGTTCAGGGCGCGCCGCAGACGAGCGCGCGTGGCGGAGTCGGTCTCCATCCGCATGCGAAAATGCAGCGCGCTCACAAAACCGGAATCCCGCGCAATTGCCGCGTCGGCCGCGTCTCGGGCTTCCGCGACCCGACCGATATCAAGGAGCGCCACGGCCCGTACATACTGCTGGTACGCTTCCACACTCGACGTCTCGAGCTCCGTGAGCCGCGGCCCCTGCGTCCGCGCGTCGACCGCCGCGAGCACGCGAGCCGCCGCTTCATCCGCCAATGCCAGCGGGTTCGAGTTGGAGAGCGTGTGAAGTCGCACCGAGCCGTCTGCGACATCGTGCAACTTCAGCTCGAGCACGAGCAGCGAATCGCGCCGGCCGAGCTGGCCGTCCACGACCAGCGTCGCCCCAACGCTGCGTCCCACCGATCGCAACTCACTCGCGGAACGCGCGGTCATCTCTGAAGCGTTCGCGCGCGCTTGAAGGTCCCGCACGCGTTTCGGCGGCACGAGCTCGAGTGTCGAGGCACGGGCAAGGGCGGTTGCGATCATCTGCGGCAGGCCGTCGCTGAGCCACTCGAGTGTCGAATCGCTCCGGACGATCTCGAAGGGAACGAACGCGGCGGCCGGCCTGAGCGCCGGCGGAGCTGCGCGATCCGATCGGTCTGCCCGGAGCCACCCGACCGCGAATGCGACCGGGACGAGGGCGAGGCCGATCGCCGCCGCCGGCACCCACCACCGTCGCGGAGAACGACTCGCCGCGGATTCGACCGGCGAGGAAGCAACCCGCAACTGCTCCTCCTTCCGCCTCTGCGTCGCTACTCGCGTCTCCAGCGTTTGGTGCGCCTGCTCCCGAATGCTTTCGGCGAGCTCCGTCACCGACGGCTCGGGCGCGAGCACATAGTCGTCGGCCAATCGCCGCGTGAGACGCTCGTACTCGGCGAGCGCACGGAGCGCCGCCTCACGGGTGCCAGGCGCGCTCAGCGCGGTAAGTAGATGGATCGCCGCGTCGGCAGAGGTCGGCGCCGCGTCCAGCCAACGGGTGGCGAGCGCGGCACACTCCTCCCAACGCTCGGTGCGAACAAGGATCTCGCAGTGGGCGGCCGCCGAGCGCGTGAAGAGTTGCTCGAGCCGTTGTCGCTCGCGTCCGACCCAGAGCTCGAAACTCTCCGAGGCGCCGACGTACACACCCTCGAGAAATGGGCCGCGATACAGCCGCGTGACGCACGGGTGATCGCCGGCGTTGACTGCTCGCACCAGCTCGTGCACGTCCAAATCGAGCGGCGCGTCGGCCGCGAGCAAGACGGTCGGACCGGTCGCGATGATCGCCTCCGGGCCGAGGGCGCGACGCAGGTGCGAGAGTGCATCGCTAAGGGAGTGGCGCGCGCGCGCCTCATCCTGCTCGCCCCAGAACATCCCGACCAGAGTGTCGCGGCTGAGCGGACGCTGCGCCAGCGCGAGCACGACGAGGAGCGCGAGCTTGCGCGGGCGAGTCGCGAGGGATTCATCGCTGGCGCCGGTGTGATCGACGAGCGCGAGCTGACCCAGTGTTGTGAGTCGCAAGCGCTTGTCTCGCAGCATGTTGACCTGCCGTCGATCTGTTGAGAGCGCGCTGATTGCTTGGCCTCATCTTGGACCGCACAACCCGACACTCTTCAGCGCTAAGGTAGCTCCGGGACGTTGGGACGCCAGACGCTTTAAGGAGGTTATCCCTATGCGAGCGAAGTATTCAGCGTCAGTGATGCCACTCGTTTTTGTACTGATTCTCGCCTGTGGCGGCAAGGACGGTCCGAGCGCACCAGCCGCAGTGAGCTGTGATTCGGAAGATCTCGGGTCGTTTACCGGCAACTCGACCGGAATGTCGGCTGGCGCGTTGTCCGGTTGCGCCGCGTTCGCCGTCGGCGAGTTCGACAACGGAACGTGGTTCAGCGTGGCGTTCACGAATGGAGCCATGGAGACAGGCCGTCCTCTCATTGGCATCAACCGTCCCGGTGGACGTCCGGGGCCGGGCACGTACAGCGCGGGTGCCGGCGACGGTCAGTTCGGTGGCAGCATCCTCGTGGATTCCGGGAGTCGATTCTTCATCGTATCCAGCGGCACACTGACCATCACGGCTTCCTCGGCAAGCAGTATCTCGGGATCGGTCAATCTGACGGCGGCCGAAACAGGAACGTCGAATACGATGACGATCTCGGGAAATTTCACGGCTGTATGTCTGCCGCCGAACCTGGGCGAGCCGCACACGTGTTGATCGTGGAAGCATAGACCGATCACAACGTCCGCAAAGCTTCTTAGTCACCTAGCCTGAGGTCACAATGATTCGCGCTGCAAAACCTCTCGTATTCGCCGGAGCCCTTTTGGTGTTCGCTGGTTGCCAGGACATTCCGGACGTCACCAGGCCAGCCGCTCTTGGTAACGAGTCGCGCGCCGCGTTGTTGGATGGTGCGCACGGAGGGAACGCGGGCTTCTTTTTCCTGCCGCCCATCGCTTCCCACACGCGTCCTCCCGGCGCGCTCGACGCAACGCTCGCGCCAGTCGTCGAGGTCTGCGAATGGACCGCCAACGCTTGCGTCCTCCCGCTGGTGTCGCGCCTGAACGCACGGCTCGAAGGGGAGCACTACGGCGTCAACTGGCACACGAGCGGATTGGCGCTCAATCCGGTGCGAACGTATCGCCTGCGGGTCCTGGTAGCCGGGACGGAGTTGGGCAGTGCTGAAATCGACGTGCTTCGGAATGGAAGGGAAAGGAAAGGAGCCGGCGTCAACGGCGCCATTCCCCTCGTCGCCGGACAGACCTTGCCGGTCAAGTTCCGCATCGAGCAAGGTGCCGTGTGGGTGATCGGTGCGGCCGGCGGCAGCATCTCGGCTGCTGATGGTCAGGTGCAGCTGTCGATTCCCGCTGGGGCGCTCGCGAGCGACGTCGGGATCACCGTTCAGCCGACCAACGTCGCGCCGCCGGCCGGCGGGTTTCTCGTGGCTGGTGCGATTTACGAGTTCGGGCCTCACGGCGTGACGTTCGGCTCGCCCGTGCGCGTTACGATCGCGTACGATGACGCGAATTTGCCAGCGGACCGAGAAGAGCACGAGTTAAAGCTGCTGCACTTCACGGGCGGGGCATGGGAGGCTGCGGCAGGAATCGCGGTCGACGTTCAGTCGAACACCATCACCGGCTCCGTCACGACCTTCAGCCCGATCGCTCCTGGCGGCGGCTCAATAGTGACGCTCAAGGGCTCCGGCACAGCTACCGTCGACGGAATCCTTGGGGCCGCGGAGTGGGCGAACGCAGGATGTTCGACGTTCCAAGCCAACGCGCCAGGCGGCGGAACAACGCCCGCGACGCTGTGTGTGATGAATGATGGGACAAAGCTTTACGTGTCCGTGAAATACCCTCACAGTTCAGTGTCCGGCGATCACTCGATGACCGTGGACTTCGACAACCTCGATGATGGCCTGACTCCGGGCGATGACGAAATCAATGCAGGTGGGACTGTCATCGGTGGCGTCCCTATCGGCGGCTTTGGGGACTTCTTTTATAGGTGCCCTGCTTCGTCCTGCCCGAATCCGGGCTCGTTACTTCCAGAGTCCGACGAGGCCCATGGCGGCACGATCGATGGGACCGGCAAGTTCACCAATGTCAACGGTACGAGCGTGATCGAGATGGAGCATCCGCTGAACAGCGGGGACATCGCGCACGACTACTCATTAGCGCCGGGCGCGGTGGTCGGATTTGGCGTCGTTTTGCGTATCGAGGGCGTCTCGACACAGTTTCCGGGTCCGATGGATCACGGTCACGTCGTCATCACTGGAGCGGTGGTCGACCAACAGCAGCCCACAATTGACACATCTCCGGGCATAGGCAACCTGGCCATCGGTGGAGGCTCGGAACAGTTACTTGCCCAGGTCGTCACCGCTGGAGTCTCCGGAACACTCGGTGAAGTCAGGTTTCCCGTGGCGTGCGACGCCGGCGCTCTGGTCGTGGAGATTCAGGGGGTCACGAGCGGCGAACCAAATGGCGTCGTGCAGGCATCTCAGACGGTCCCCGCAGCCAGCTTGCCAACGTTTGCGGCCGATCCAACGGGCTTCCGAAAGATCGTGTTCTCGGCGCCGGCGTCCGTGACGGCTGGAAACAAGTTTGCGATCGTGCTGAAGAACCTCACAGGATCTTGCGGACTGTTACAAGGGCCAGTCGGTGATCCGTACCTCGGCGGCGAAGGGTTCTTTGATTCTCGTCCGAATCAGGTAGGTGTATGGGTCCTTTTGGGCGAGCGTCACGACCTGCCCTTCCAGACCGTGGTGAACTGACGACGGGGCCTAGCCTGGTCGGACCTGCGCCATTGCACGTCGGAGCGACTGCTTCGTCTTGCGCAGGTCTGACCACAGGTCGCCAACGTCAGCCACGCGCGCGAGCATCGTGCGAAGCGTAAAAGTCCTGGGACCTACATCGCCATGCTCGAGCTCTTCCCACGTGCAGGGCGCGGACACCGGCGCCCCTCGCTTGGGACGCACGGCGTACGCCGCGGCGAAGGTCGCGCTGTATTCGTTGCGCCCTGTGTCAACGAGGATTCGGCCGCCGCGGTCGGCCTTGTAGAACTCCCGCGTGAGGTGCTTCGGATCGCGATCGACAAGGATGGCGCCGACTGTGTGCGCGAAGCGGGCGACAACTCCGAAGTCCGCTTTGGCGTCGAGCGGCACCGCGATGTGAAATCCCTTCGAGCCGGACGTCTTGACCCAGCTCTCGAGGTCCAACTCCGCCAGGAGATCGCGTAGGCCGAGCGCCGCCGCCCGCAGCTGCTCCGGCTCGTCCTCCGACGGGTCGAGGTCGAAGAGGCAGACGTCGGGCTTCATGATGTTGGGCGCGCGCGACGTCCATACGTGCGGCGTGATGCAGTTCTGGTTGGCGAGCCACAGGAGCGATCGCGTGTCGCGGACGATCGTATGGTGTACGGTCCCGTCTTTCTTCGGAACTTCGATACGCTGAAGCCATTCGGGGAATCCCTTCGAGACGTCCTTCTGGAAAAACCCGGGCGCACCGATTCCACGGTGATACCGTTCCATCGTCACGGGCCTGGCGCGCATGTGGGGCACCATGACCGGCGCAATCGCCTCGTAATAGGCCGCGAGCTCGCCCTTGGTGATGCCGTCGTCCGGGAACATCACCTTCTCGGGATGCGAGATCACGGTGTTTCCTTGACGACTTCCCGCGGCGACTTGTCGGTCCGGATCCCCAGCAACCGGGAATGGCGAAGCTTGCCGTGTACGGTCCACTCGATGAACGCGACCTGCACGACGACCTCGGGACGGACCCAGTGCGCGCGTATCCGCGGCAAGCCAACAGCTCTCGTGAATGGCGGCTTCGGGATCTCGAGCCTGTCGAATCGCGCGCGGAGCTCGAGCAGCAGCTTCGTGTTGAAGCCGGTGCCCACCTTCCCGGCGAAGACGAAGTCCTTGTCGTCGTAGTATCCGACCAGCAGCGCGCCGAGGCCGACGCGGCCGCCCTGCGGATCGGTGAACCCGCCGACGACGAGCTCCTGGCTGGCCTCGCACTTCATTTTCAGCCAGTGCGGGGAGCGGCGGTGCTCGTAAAGCGAGTCGCGTCGCTTGGCGATCACTCCCTCCCAGCCCTCGGCGCACGCGCGCTCCCATGGCTCGAGGTCGTCGAGCTCGGCGACGCGTTTCATCGGCGCGCGCAGCGGCAGCTTCCGTAGCAGCTTGCGACGCTCCTCCAGGGGCAGCCGCGTTACGTCGCGGCCGTCGAGCCAGAGAATGTCGAAGACGTGGTATCCGGCCTTCCTCTCACCGCGCCAGTTGACTTCGCCGTCGAGAATGACATCGCGCACGGGCAGGGCGGCGATCGCCGCGGCGATCGTAGGGTTGTGCTGCGGCAACCGGTTGCGCGACAACAAACGGACATCGCTCCCCCGCTTGAACGCGAGCAGGCGGATGCCATCGTACTTGCGCTCGAAGATCCATTCCGGCCCGGTGAACCGCTCCTGCGTGAGCGTCGCCGCCATGGGTTCGAGCCATTCCGGAAAGGACGTGGTCACCGCAGGAGTCGGCGGCGCTGCTCACCCTGAAACAGCCGGCCGTTGGCGACGACCGCGGCGATGCGCCGCGTATTGCGGATGTCGCGCAGCGGGTTGGCGTCGAGAAGGACCAGATCGGCGAGCTGTCCCGGCGCGACCGTTCCCGCCGAATCGAGCATGCCGAAGTAGCGCGCCGGCTCGTAGGTCGCCGCGCGAATGATCTCGAACGGCGAGAGCCCGCCGCGCGCGAGCAGCACGAGCTCCTCGTGCAGTCCAAATCCTGGTGGACTGTTGCGCAGCGGCGCGTCGGTCCCCGTCAGGATGGACACGCCCGCGCGACGCATGGTCGCGACTTGGGCCAGCCGCTTCGCGAACATCGCGCGGCCGACCGAGTCCGCACCGGGTGGAACGCTGTCCGGCATTGGAAACATGGCAACAACAAAACGACGCAACGAGTCCGGGAGATAGTGCGCGAGCGAGTCGCCTGGCAGCGCGCGCAGCGGCCACAACGCGATCTCGTACGCCGCGGCGAACGTTGGCGTAACCCACGTCTGGTTTCGCACGAACGCCTCGTACAGCAGCGCGAGATCCCGCGACGAGCAGCGGCCAAGCGCGGCCTGGACCGGGAATCGCGGACGGAGCGCGATGGACTCGGCGGCGGTGCATGGCGCGGGAATCCCGAGCAGGTGCTCGATGCTGCGCTGCCCGGAATCGGAGGCGTTTCGCGCGCCGATGGACTGCGAAACGTGTCCCGTGAAGGGAATGCCGCGCTCGCGCGCGCGCCGCGCGATCGCGTAGTAGGTCTCCGGGCGGATCTGCCCGTGAACTTTTATGAAGTTCACTCCGAGGCGCACCAGCGAGTCCACGCCGGCCCGCCCTTCGTCCGGTGTGCGCGCGAGCAGATGCGGGATCGGAATGTCGCCCCCCTCGAGATACGGCCCCGAGGCCATGATGCGCGGTCCCACGAGGCGTCCGCGCGCAATGTCGTCGCGCCATGACGTGAGCGTCGCCCACTCGCCGGCCATGTCGCGCACGCCCGTCACACCATTTGCCACATAGAGCGACAGAACCTCGCGTCCGCCGATGATGGCGGTGTGAACATGCATGTCCCACAGCCCGGGGATGAGGAACTTCCCTCGGCCATCCACGACGCGCGCGCCGGCCGGTACGGGCGTCGTTCGTGACAGCGCGACGGTCACAATGCGATTGCCGCGGATGATGACGGTCTGGTCGGCCTTCGGCGTCGAGTCCCGTCCGTCGATCACGCTAACGCGCGTGATGGCGATCGGGTCCTGCACGCCGGCGGAAGCGGATCGAGCAAATAAGACGAGGGCCGCGCACCAGAATGCAGTGTGTGTCATGTGATGATTATGCGGGGTCGCGTCGTGAAGGCAACATTGCGTTAGAATTTCGAGGATGGGGAAGGAAGACGCAGCCGAGGTGCTCTCGATCGAGGGGCGCGAGGTCCGCATCAGCCATCCGGACAAACCCTACTTCACTCGCGCGGTCAAACTCTCGAAGCTCGACCTCGTTCGTTACTACCTGTCGGTCGCGCCGGGAGCGATCGCCGGCATCCGCAATCGCCCGCTTGTGCTCAAGCGCTTCGTGAACGGCGCCGAGGCCGAGCCGTTCTATCAGAAGCGCGCACCGGACAAGCGTCCCGAATGGCTGCGAACAGTGACGCTCTCATTTCCCT
The DNA here is from genome assembly GCA_040902075.1 of Gemmatimonadaceae bacterium. Taxonomy (GTDB): domain Bacteria; phylum Gemmatimonadota; class Gemmatimonadetes; order Gemmatimonadales; family Gemmatimonadaceae; genus DASPMP01. The sequence goes on along the minus strand of JBBDXZ010000093.1, from coordinate 4,779 downwards.
CTGGCCGCACCGCGGAGGAAGTAGTCGTCGATGACGCGGCCGGCCTCGCGTGGGTCGTGAACCTGGGATGTATCGAGCTGCACCCGCACGCGGTGAGCGCGGACGATCTGGACCACCCGGACGAGCTGCGCGTCGACCTGGACCCTATTCCAGGCGTCGCCTGGGACGACGTCCGTCGTGTAGCGCTGGAAGCCAAACTACTACTCGAGGAGCTGGGTCTTCGCGGCTGGCCCAAGACGAGCGGCTCGCGCGGGATGCACATCAATGCGCGTCTCCAACCGCGGTGGACGTTCACCGAGGTGCGACGCGCGGCGCTTGCCTTTTCCCGCGAGATCGAGCGACGGGCGCCAACGCTGGCGACGTCGAAGTGGTGGAAGGAAGAACGCCGGGGCGTCTTTCTGGATTACAACCAGAACGCGAAGGATCGAACGACCTGCTCGGCCTACTCGGTGCGGCCGCTTCCCGACGCACGCGTGTCGGCGCCGCTGCACTGGGAGGAGATCCCCGCGTGCGAACCGGCCGATTTCACGGTGGCGACGATGCCTGCGCGGCTGGCGGCGATCGGAGATCCGCACGCCGGGATGGACGACGCGCCGGGGTCGCTGGAGCAGTTGCTCGACCTCGCGGCGCGCGACGAAGCCGCCGGCTTAGGCGACGCACCGTGGCCGCCACATTTCCGCAAGATGGAGGGCGAAGCGCCCCGCGTTGCTCCCTCACGCGCCAGGGGCGCAGGCAAAGCGACCAAAAAGACGGGAGCGCGAGCACCGCGGACGAAGATGCCGCTGATCGTCGTTGCGAACTCGCCCGACAAGAGCGCGGCGCTCGATGGACTCGAACGCTGGAAAACCAAACATGCCGCTGCCGCGTCGCATTTGGCGGTGGACGACGTACTCGTGGATTCGATGCGGGGCCGGTCGTCAACGTGGACGCGCATTCGCGTGAACCTGCGCAACGTTCCGGAGGCGATCAGACCGGCGCAAGAGGCGCCCGACCCGGACGACGATCCAACGCGCGAGTGGAGAGAATCGCGGCCTAGGTGGTAGGTGGTAGGTGGTAGGTGGTAGGTGCGAATATCTCCTTCAGCTCGAGCGGTGCCACCACCTCCAATTGCTCGAAGTCGCAATCGCGCGGACGCTTGTCGTCGCGCCACCGGCGAAACTGCGCCGTGTGACGGAAGCGAGTGCCTTGCATGTGGTCGTACGCGACCTGAACGACCAGCTCGGGGCGAAGTGGTTCCCACGAGAGGTCTTTGCCGGCGCTCCAGCGACTGGTGGCGCCGGGCCGGCGCTGCGCCCCCGCGTCCGCGGTCACTTGGTGGGCAGCCCATTCTTTCCATGGATGACCATCCAGTGAGTTGACGCGGTACGGGGCGAGGAACGTCACGAGCTCGCGGCGCTTCGCGTCCGTAAAGCTCGCGCACACGCCCACGTGCTCGAGATTGCCGGCATCGTCATACAAGCCGAGCAGCAGTGACCCGACGGACGTTCCCTTCCCATCCTTGTGCCAGCGGAATCCGGCGACGACGCAGTCGCACTCGCGCTCGTGCTTCACCTTGAGCATGACGCGCTTGTTCGGCTCGTACTTGCCGGCGTCCTGCTTGGCCATGACTCCGTCGAGACCCGCGCCCTCGAAGCGCCGAAACCAGTCGGCGGCAGTCGCGCGGTCGCGCGTCGCGGGGGTGAGGTGCAGTGGCGCGGCCGCGTTCGCGAGCAATGACTCGAGCGCGGTACGCCGCTCCGCGAAGGGCACATCCCGCAGATCGCGCTCGCCCACACAGAGCAGGTCGAAGAACACGATCGACGCCGGGATCTGACCGGACAACGTCTTCACCCGCGACGCCGCCGGATGCAGCCGCAACTGGAGCGCCTCGAAGTCGAGCGCTCCGTCACGAGCGATCACGATCTCGCCGTCGAGGACGCACCGCTCGGGCAATTGCGCCCTTATCGGCTCGATGAGCTCGGGGAAGTACCGATCGAGCGGCTTCGCATCGCGGCTTTGGATGAAGATCTCGTCTCCGTCCCGAAAGGCCAGCGTGCGAAAGCCATCCCACTTGGGCTCGAAAATCCACCCCGCGCCGGGCGGCAGCTCGCTGACGCGCTTGGCGAGCATGGGCAGGATCGGCGGATTGACCGGGAGACGCATGCCGCATGGTAAGCCAGCGGTGGCAGACGTGGAATTCATGGTCACCGCGTGCGCACAGCGACTCGTCCGACGACACGGATCCAATTGACCCGGCCGCTCGCGTCGCGCACGAATTCCATCGACTGGCCCAGGTCGGGCCCGTCCGTCACGACTACGCGGTCGGGCCCATAGAACGAGACCGGGCGATCCTGCACGAATAGCTTGCTCCCGTCGGCGCGCACGACATACGAATTGTTCGGCCGGGTGTACGTGCCGACGTAGGGCGTTGGGTCGGGTTGCCGCGCGAGCGGCTCCACCGAAGGAAGCGTCTCGACGAGCCCCCGATGCGCGATAGCCTGGTTGAGCGCGTACGTCGCGCCGAGGTACGACTTCAACGCTTCGCGTTCGACGTCCTGAATCACGCGCCAGCCGGTATTCGAGTTGGTCAGAATGGCGATGGCGAAGTTCCGTTCCGGCACGATTTCGAGCAGCAGAATGTGCCCACCCAGGGTGCCGCCATGCGATGCGGTGCGGATCGGGCCCCCGCCCATGCGGCGCAGGTGCCACGCGATGCCGATCTCATCGTCGGTGCTCTGTTTGAACAATTGCGGACTGCGCATCCGCTCCAGCGACTCACGAGTCAACAGGCGCGCGCCGTTCGCCGCGGTGCCGTCGCCCATGTGGAAACGGGCGTAGGCGAGCAGATCGGTCATGCAGAGTCCTACGCCGCCTGCCGTCACGCTTGTCGAGGGCGAGAACGGCCGCTGGAGCGTCGTCACGCCGGTGCGTGTCGCATGTCCCGCGGCAAACCTCTGGACGATGAAGTCACCGGCAGTGGTCCCGGCGTGCTCGAGGCCGAGCGGCTGGAACACCAGATCGCGCATCGCGCGATTGATGGATGTCCCGGTGACCACCTCGATGACGCGTCCCGCGATGCTGAACCCCGCGTTGTTGTAGCTCCACGCCGCTCCCGGCGGCGCGACCTGCATCAAATCGGTGATCGAGAAAACGAAGTTGGTGAGCGTCTCCGTGCCGCGCTCCGGACCCGATACTTGGCCTTCCCATCCACCCAGATGCGTCAACAGATGCCACACCGTCGCGTCGCGACTCACGGCGGTGTCGCGCACGCGGAAGTCCGGCAGGTACGTACGCACCGGAGCGCGAAGGTCGACCTTGCCCTGCTCGACGAGCCGCATCATCGCGGTTGCGGCGAAGGTCTTGGAGATCGACGCGATGGGAAAGACGGTGTGCGCGGTGACCGGCAGCGGGTCTTCCACATTCGTGACGCCGAGCCCACGAATGCTCACGGTGCCGTCGTGCACGACGCCGAGTGCAATGCCGGGCACGCCATACTCCTTCATCTTCGCCTCGGTCCGCGAGACAAGGGCTTCGAAGCGCGCGTCGGTCCGTGTCTGCGCGTGCAATGCGGGGTTACTCGCGCACAAGACTGCAAACAGCGCAGCCGGGACCGGCAGAGTAATTCGTTGATCGATGAGCGAGCGCATGGAGGCTAATTTTGGCGGTGTAAGCGATGTACCTGGACTATTGCGTCAGCGATCTCCCCGGCCGTTCAGGTCATCGGCTTCGCGAGACGAAGATAGAATCGCCGCATTGAAACTATCCAGCGGCGACTCGCTGTGGCCGAATTTCGGCGTGGAGTTGGAGGCGTGAGCTCTGGGGAACTAGTTAGGACCTTCGTGTCTGAGTAGTATGTAACTGGACCAAGGACCGAGATGCTCGACCGCGTGAAGGTGCTCTCTTCATTCTGCTTACTCGCTGCATCGGCAACGCCGCTGACCGCGCAGACCATCGCGCTCGGCCCTGCCGACGGCCGCGATCTTCCCGCGGCCGACACGGGTCGCGTTCGCGTCGGCGACGCTGCGCCAGATTTCACGCTGGAGTCCATGCGGGGTGGCACGGTCACGCTCTCCAATCTTCGCGGCAAGAAGAACGTGGTCCTCGTGTTCTACCGCGGGCATTGGTGACCCTACTGCAATAGACAGCTCGGGGAGCTGAAAGACCTGTTGGACGAGGCGCGCAAGCGGGACGTAGAGCTGCTGACTGTCTCGATCGACGATCGCGCGCTCCTGCAAAAGATGGTCGACCAGATTTCCCGAGACAGTGTTCGGGCGGACTTCACCTTTCTGTCCGATCCCGGCCACAAGGTCATCGACCGCTACGGCATCTTGAATCCGCGCGATCGCCGAGGATTGCCGCATCCCACCATGCTCGTAATCGACAAGAACGGTGTCGTGCGCTGGAAGTTCATCGAGGTGGATTACAAAGTCCGCCCTACGAATGAAATGATCCTCGCCGCGCTCGCCCGGCTCGCTGAAGCACCAAGATAAGAGAACGAGCAAACCTCCACGATGCTGGTGTGGTACGCCACCGGGCCCTGAAAACGCAGCATCCTCTACAAGGAAGAGGTGCCGCACAGCTTCCCGAAGCCGCACACGGATCTGCTGGAGCAGTTCATCGATTATCGGGTGCCAGTCGACAAGTACGACGAGCTCGCGGCGTACGACGGCAGTGTCATCGTCGAGCGCACCAAAGGCGAGATCTCGGCGCGCTGCGACAAGGAAGCGATGAACTTCCTCGCGCCTCCATGGCGGCGATGTTGGCGCGCACGATGAACGTCAGCAATTCGCGGGCGGTATC
>JBBDXZ010000092.1:18337-20694 GCA_040902075.1 Gemmatimonadaceae bacterium | reverse complement strand
CGGCAAAGCCGCCGCGGTTCTCCGCCGAAGGCGCAGTTCTCCGGCCGAAGGCCGGCAGTATTGCTCTATTTCAATGCATCGATATTAACCACCGTCTCAGCGAGATCCGTCAACTTGTGGTCGGTGTCGCCCTCTTCGTCCAGGGTCCGCTGGAGCGACGCGGCTTGCTCGACCAGGCCAAGCATGTGCGCATACGTGCGGGCGCAGCCGTAGCCGGCCATCTCGTAGTGCTCCACGCGCTGGGCAGCCGCGATGAGCGCGGCGTCGAGGACGTCGGAGTCCGTGAAATCCTCCATCACGTCTTCGCCTTCCTTGATGATGCCCGCCATGCCTTTGCACTTGTGGCCCTCGAGGTTCTCGCCCAACTCCTCGCCAATTTTTTCCAGACGCTGCTTTTGCTGCTCGGTCTGCTGGTAGTGCTCCTGGAAAGCCCGCTTCAGCTCAGCGTGCTTGGTCTGCTTGACCATCTTCGGCAGCGCTTCGAGAATTTGCACTTCGGCGCTGAACAGATCCCGTAGCTGTTCGAGGTACAGTTTCCGCAGGGAGTCCTTCTCTTTACCCATGGTCTATTCCTCCGATGTCGGGTTGGATGGCGTTGCGGTTCGTTGGGCACCCCCATGCAGATTCCCTGCCTCGACGTGAATGCGTGGTGTCGACTATGATTGAGCTCGGTCGAACTGTTTCAATCCTCGGAGAACGTCACATGCATCGCACTGTTCATGTGGGCGCCGTTCTTTGCTCCGCGGCACTTGTCGCATGTGCGAAGGACCAATCGTCGGCCGATTCCACCACTGGCTCCACGACTGACGCCGGAGCCGCCGTTGCGGAGAGAGTTGGGGAAACCGCCGGATTCAACGTTCCGGAATCCGTGAGGTACGACGCCGAGCTCGACGTTTTTTACGTCTCGAACGTCAACGGCAATCCGTCGCAGAAGGACAACAACGGCTTCATCGCGCGGGTTCGGGCCGACAGCACGGGCGTCATGACCATACTGGTCGAGGGCGGCAAGCGCGGCATCTTCCTCAACGCGCCGAAAGGAATGGCCCTGAGCGGTGACACACTGTTCGTGGCCGACATCGACATGCTGCGAAAGTTCAACCGCCGGACGGGCGAGTATTTCGGCGCGGTGAGCCTCCGGGAGCAAAAGGCGACGTTCCTGAATGACCTCACCGTGGCGCCCGACGGCATCTACATCACCGACACCGGAATCGTGTTCGACGCGAAGGGCGGAATGACGCACCCCGGCGTGAATCGGATCTTCAAAGTCGTGGGGATGACCGTCACCGAAGCGGCGACGGGAGATTCTCTTCTCAACCCCAACGGCATCGCGTGGGACGCGTCCGGTAACCGGTTCATCCTGGCGCCCTTCGGCGGCCCACAGGTGCAGAGCTGGGTACCGGGGCAATCACCGGCGACGCTCGCGACAGGGCCGGGGGGATATGACGGCGTCGAGATGGCGTCGGATGGACGCATCTTCGTGTCGAGTTGGGCCGACTCGGCCGTGCACGTAATCCGCAACGGACGGATCTCGAGGCTCGTGAGCAACGTGCCGGCGCCGGCCGACATCGGGATCGACACGAAGCGCAACGTGCTCGCGATCCCGCGGTTCAACGACGGGAAGGTGGAGTACTATCGCATCCCGTAGCGCGTACGAGCTCACCCGCTGCGTAGTCTGCGGCGGAGCCGAGACCGTCGACGTTGCCGGACCTGACGACATCCGCCGCGAAACGGAGCTTCTCTGGCAGTTCCACATGCGGCGCTTGTCGCCGCGAACGCCATCAGGCCGCCTCGTCGATCGGGTGGCGTTCTCGCAGGATCCGCCCTGGCGCGTTGTCCGATGCACGACGTGCGGGCTGGTGTATCGCAACCCTGTCGAGAAGCGGGAGGAGCTGCGCCAGACTTACGCGACGGATGCTGCGGGCCGTGATGCGCTGTTGGCGCTTCACGAATCGCAACGGCGCGCGTATCGGGCACAAGCACGTCGTCTGACGAGGCTCATCGACCGGCGCGGCTCGGGTCTCGAGGTGGGAAGTTACGCCGGCGCGTTTCTCGCCGCGGCGCGCGAGTCGCGCTGGCAGTTTGAGGGCTTGGACGTCAACGCCCAGGTGAACGCGTTCGCGCGCTCGCTCGGCTTCACGGTGCACGACGGGGACCTGGAACACTTCCGGCCGGAGCGAACATTCGACGTCGTCGCCAGCTGGAACACGTTCGACCAGTTGCCGGATCCCCGCGCGGCGGTCCGTGCGGTCGCGCGATTGCTGCGGTCCGATGGAGCGCTGGCGATTCGCGTTCCGAATGGCGCGTGCTACGAGAAATGGAGCGGGCGCCTGCGGGCGCGCGGGCCCACGCGCACGATC
>JBBDXZ010000092.1:0-18327 GCA_040902075.1 Gemmatimonadaceae bacterium | reverse complement strand
GGGGCCCGGGGGGGCCCCGCGCCCACGATCGCGATCGGCGTGCTCGCCCACAATAACCTGCTCACGTTTCCCTACCGATTCGGGTTTTCGCCGGCCTCGCTGACGCGACTGCTCGAGGACGTCGGATTTCGCGTCGTGCACATCGTGCCGGACGTTCTGGTGCCAATTGCCGACGAATGGACGAAGCGCTGGGCGGCCGTCGAGGAGCGCGCGATCAAACCGCTGACGCGTCGCTGGGCGCCCTGGTTCGAGGTGTACGCACGATGGCCAGCCTGAGCAGGCACGCGCTCAGGACGACATTCTCCGCTTCGTCTTCTGCTCGCTCTCGAGCTGGCACGCGAGCCATTCGGCGGCGTACTCGATCTCGGGCGGCGGCCGCCAGTGCCCGCCACCATACCAGCGCATCGTCTTCGGCTCGTGCGCCGCCGCGAACAGACGCTCTGCCTGGGAGGGTCTCACGCTCCGATCGAAGCGTCCGTTCACCATCAGGAGCGGACGACCCCTGACGCTCCGGACCGCGCGCAACGGATCGACGACGGCACGCACCAGCGATTCAAAGGGCAGACCTTCGGGCAAATCGCCGCTCGCCGCGAGCACCATCGCGCGCACCTCGGGCGAGTCGGCCGCGACGATGTTGGCGAGGAACGAACCCAGCGAATAGCCCACGATCGCCAGCCTCTGCTCGTCGACGGCTTCGTGGGACGCCAGATAGTCGAGCGCCAACCGTGCCTCGCCGATCGCATCACGCCACGTTCCGAGCAGGCGGACCGAGTCGCCACCCTTGAGATCGCCCGGGGATTCGGAGCGCTCGCCGTGGAGCGGCAAGTCCAGCGAAAGGGCCGCGACCCCGTGCCGCAGCAGCGCCTCGCCGATCGTGTCGGCCATGCGCTCCTTTCGTGACGCGAAGCCATGGAGCAGCAACGCGGCGGGACAGGGCCCCTCGGCGTGAGGAAGGAGCAAGATCGACGGCGCGCGTGACGCGCCATCGGCAATCTCGAGGTCGTAGCGAACTCCGGCCGAGACGTCGCGAGTAGCTTTGATCGCGGCTAGAATCCTCTCGGCGTCGCCCGCCGTACGTGAGCTGCGCGGCTTCATACCGGAAGAAATGCCGCAAGATCGCGGCCCCCAGGCCCTCGAGCCCAAAATGAACCGCGAAGGACGGAGTTGAAGCGCTGGACTCTGACCGCGATCTCGTTCGCGGCCATCATCGCCGTCTCGACATACGCGGTGCGAACCGGCGCGCCGCACGGCATCAAGCTCTCGATCCCGCCCCAGGCCCACCTGCTCGCCCTTCTCGCGTTCGCGGTCGAGGTCGTCTCGCGGTCGCTGAAGCTCTCCTGGAGCGCGAATGCGGTGGGAACCAGGCTACCGTTCACCACGTCGTTCCGGACGTCGCTCGGAGGCGACTTTGCCGCGTCGATCACTCCAGCGCGCGTCGGTGCGGAGCCCGCGCGCTTTCTGATTCTCGCTCAGTCGGGAATCCCGGCGTCCGAGGCGATGGTCATTCTGTATCTCGAGCTCTTTCTCGAGATGATCTCGATCGCGGTCGTCGCCGTGGTGATCGCGCTGGCATTCGAGACGTCGAGCGCGGCGTCTTTCGCGATGATCGGTGTCGTCGGCGGGTACGCGGCCTTCGTGCTCGGGCTCGGCGCCGTGGGGGTCATTCTGGCGCGACGGAGCCTGGGGGAGGAGCCACCGTCGTGGGCGCACCGCATCCGCTTGCACGGCAAACGCTGGGAGATCGTACAGCGGTGGATCGGGCGGGTTCGCACGACGGTGGACGCGTTCAAGGACATGAGCTTCGGCTGGGCAGCGCTCGCGCTCATCGCGGCGATCGCGCACGTGAGCGTGCGGTTCACGATCCTGCCGGCGCTCATCTACTCCATGACCAGGCAGCCGGTGCCCCTGGCTCCGCTCATCATGTGGCCGCTTGGTATCATCTACGGCGCCGGCGTCGTACCCGCGCCGGGAGGCGGCGGCGCGGTCGAGCTGGCGTTCCGCGCCGCGCTAGGAAAGGTCATACCACGCGCGCTCTTCGCCCCGGCACTGGTGTGGTGGCGATTCTACACCTTCTACATCTACATCGCGGTCGGAGCGCTGGTTGCGGGGAATACGGCATTGCGCGCCGTTAAAGAGGTCGAAGAGGCAGAGGAGGAACTGGAACGTGGGTAGTCCGAGTCTTGGACTAATGAAAGGGGATCCAAGTCGAAAGTGCTCAGCTTCTCGGTGACTCAGTCTTTCTCAGTGAGACATGGACCTCGACAGTTGTATCGCGCGATCAAACTGTCGGAGTCCAGCAGTGACTGATCGGTTTACTGACCAGACTGAGTCACTGTCAACTCTCCACTCGGATCCCCTTTCATTACTTCGGACCTTATGTGGGCACTGGCTCTTCAGTCACCCCGAGCCCTACGACCGTCCCGATCAGTTCCGCCGGAAAGTATGCATTGCGCACGTACTGCTCGACCATCCGCTGCGTATTGAAGAACGAGCCATTCAATGCGATCGCGCTGCGCATGACTTCGGTGTAAGCGAAAGGGAGCCCGTAGAACAACGGCAGGATCACGCGCTCGAGTTTGAGATACAGATCCTCCGCGTCCTTCGTCTGATCGGCGTCCGAGTCGGATGACCCGATGGACCATCCGGTGACACCCTCCACATGTCCTTCGATCCACCAGCCATCGAGCACCGAGAGGCTCGGCACGCCATTGAGCGCGGCCTTCATTCCACTGGTCCCTGACGCCTCGAGCGGTTTCATGGGATTGTTGACCCAGAGATCGACGCCGGCGACCATCTTGGCCGCGATCGCCACCTCGTAGTTCTCGAGGTACGCAACGGTAATCCGGCCCTTCAGCGCCTCGGCCGCGTGATGGATCCGCTTGATCAGCTCCTTCCCGCCGCCGTCGTGCGGATGTGCCTTTCCGCCGAACACGATCTGCATCGGGCCGACCATCTCCGCGATCTGGGCCAGCCGCTCCGTGTCCGTGAACATGAGATCGGCCCGCTTGTACGGCGTCGCGCGGCGGGCGAATCCCATCATGAACACGTTGGGGTCGAGCTCGACTTCGTTGCGAAGCGCCACCTCGGCGATGAAGTCTTTTTTGGCCTCCATGTGTGCCGCGCGGATCTCGGCGAGGGGAATGCCCACGGCATACCGCAAATACAGATTGTCCGTGCGCCACTCCGGGATGCGCCTGTCCAGCAACTGCTGGAACGGATACGACGTCCAGGTGGCCGCGTGCACGCCGTTCGTCACGGAATCAATCGGGAATCCCGGGAACATCGCGAGCGACACTTCGCGGTGCTTCATCGCCACGCCATTCACGAATCGCGAAAGCCTGAGCGCCAGGTGGGTGAGGTTGAGCTCACCCTCATCGAGACATTTCGCGGCCTCGAGCAGTTGCAGCCGCTCCTCGCCAAGTACGCGCCGCACGAGGTCCTTGGGAAAGCGGTCGTGGCCGGCGGGCACCGGCGTGTGCGTCGTAAAGACGCACTGCCGCCGGACGGACTCGAGCTCGCTCTCGTCCAAATCGAAGGGCTTTCGGTCCCCGAGCCGCCATTCGAGCAAAGTCACGGCAAGCAGCGCACTGTGCCCTTCGTTCATGTGGTAGCGGACGTCGCCCTCGAAACCGATGCACCGCAGCAGTTGGGCGCCGCCCATCCCGAGCACGATCTCCTGGCAGAGACGATAGTGCGCGTCCCCACCATAGAGAGAATCCGTGAGCGTCCGATCCCATTCGCTGTTCTCCGGCAGCGCCGTGTCGAGCAGAAGAACCGGAACTTCGTGGCCGGTGGCGCCGATCACCGAATAGCGCCAGGCGCGCACCCTCACCTCCCGCCCTTCGATTGTGACGGTCGCCCGCTCCGGCAGCTCCGATAGCGCTTCCTCAGGACGCCATTCCACCGGCTCCTCGGACTGATTGCCCACGGCGTCGATCCGTTGCCTGAAGTACCCTTTGCGATGCAGGAGGGTGACGCCGATCATCGGCAGCTTCAGATCGGCAGCCGATCTGAGCGTGTCGCCGGCAAGCACGCCGAGTCCGCCGCTGTACGTTGGGATCGCCTTATCGAGGCAGATCTCCATCGAGAAGTAGGCGATGGTCGCGGCCGCTGCCGCGGGACTGGTTCCGTTCGTCTTGCCGCTATTGCTCATGGGCGTTCCGTGCAGGGGATTCTATGCCAGCAGGCTCAAAAATGCCGACCACGGTGGCGAACTCAACGGCTGGACCTCAAAAGCAGCTCGCAAGGCTGGCCCAGGGGGACGAGGTCGTCAGCCGAAACGATGATGTGAGGCTCCCCGCGCACGAGCTCGATGGTGCGGCCGGTCAGCACTGATTGCCACCGGTCGGCGAAATCATCGGGCAGCGCGACCGTTCGTGCGGGCTCTCCGGTGCTACCCCTGCTACCCCGGCGCGCGACGCGCGTTCGTGCGAGGCTGATGCAGGCTTCGTCATTTGACTTGCGTGCGAAAGCAAAGAGTGCTTCGTCACCCGTTGGGATCGGGACATAGTCCCCGCCGGTGAGTAAGGCCGGGTGTTCGCGGCGAAATCGCAGCACGCTCGCGAGAAGCGCCAGCTTCACGGTGTTCTCGTGGAGAATGCCGTCGGCGCCGAGTGCGCGGGCAAGCACCTCTGGCGCGACCTCGGACAGCAGTCGCGCCCGGAGCTGAAAGTCGACGGGTCTGCGATTGTCGGGATCTACCAGCGTGAAATTCCAGATCTCGTCGCCCTGATAGACGTCCGGTATGCCGGGCGCCGTGCACTGAAGCAGGACGCGGGCAAGCGAGAAACGGAATCCATCATTCGCCGTCTGTGCCGTCAGTCGCGCGACGTCGGGGAGAAACGGGGCGTCTTCGTGCGGCTCCAGGGTCTCACGAACGAATGCCTCGAGTGCTTTCTCGTATTGGGCGTCCGATTCGGTCCAGCTGGTGCGCATCTTTGCTTCACGAGCGGCCTTCAGCATGTACGCCACCAACCTGTCCCGAGCGCGCGCGATCCATTCGCGATCGGGCAGATCGTCCACACGCCGTTCCCGCCTCGGAGCGGGCCACATTCCGAGGAGCGTCTGATAGAAGAGATATTCGGAGTTCGTGTCCGGTGCCGGCTTGCCGCGGACGATCCGTTTTCTTGGCTTGTTCAAGCGGCGCCAGCGTGTCGCGTGGCGCGCCCATTCATCCGGCATGCCGGTGAGGACGTCGAGTCGCGCTCGCAGGTCCGCGCTCCGCTTCGTGTCATGCGTGTTGGTCGCGAGCAGAGTCCTCGGCCAGTCTCGGGCGCGCGACGCATTTCGCGCGTGCACCCGGGCGTGTACATCCACAAGTGGGCGGTCCGGCTGCCCGCCGACCTCGTTGCGTGACGCAACCGGCACGTAGATATAGAGCGCCGTGTCCTCCACCCCCTTGGCCGTGGCGGGCCCCGAGACCAGTTGGAGCCGGGTCACGAGCTCGGCGCGCAGCGCGTCCGAAGGGGCCGGATCGGCGAAGAATGCGGCCTTCAGCATCTCGAGGGCCGCGGCGCTCGCACCGTCGCGCGTGGCCGCCTCGCGGAAGGCGTCACTGAGAACGCGCCGGTCAAAGTCACCGACGATGCCTGGTTCGCTGACGTAGGTGCGATACACCTCGAGCGACACGATCAGCTCGATGACCGCGTTTCCAATCTCTTCGACCGAAGCCCCGGCGCGCCATGCGCGCGCGATGCGCGCAACCCGCATGACGTCCGGGCCGAGGGGCCCGGTGAGCGCGCGACGCTTGGCATCGCGCGCGACCGCGCGAAAGCTGAGCGAGGGATTGTGCCGGAGTCCGCGATAGTTCGCCTCGATGGCCCGGAATCCCTCGGGCTCGATGAACAGCTCTTCGACGTCGTTCATGAAGTCGTATCCGGTCGTGCCGTCCACCGGCCATTCCCGCGGCAGCGTCTCGTCGCCACTGAGGATTTTCTCGACGACAATCGGAAAGCGCGCGGAGAGGTCCCTTGTCCGATCGCGGGCCGAATCCACCGCGTCGCGGAGCTTTGCCAGATACCAGGAGGGCAAGCGCAGCCCGTCGATGTGATCGATGCGCAGGCCGTCGACAATGCCGTCGCGGACCCACGACAGGATCAGCGTATGGGTCGCGTCGAACACGACGTCCGTCTCCATGCGCAGCGCGACGAGATCGCTGATGTCGAAGAACCTGCGGTAATTGATCTCGGCGGCTCCGCCACCGGCGCCTCGCCAGAACGTGAGCCTATAGTGCTGCGCCTGCAGGAGGGAACGGAGGCGCGACTTCCCCTGATCGCCGGCGGCCCAAGCATCAGCCGCGGGCCGGCCCGCGGGATCCAATTGCGCGAGCTGCAGCTCCTTTGGGAGCGTCGACGGGTCGAGCGGAAACGTGCGCTCGAAATAGGCGAGGCGCGCGCCGCTGTCCCGGATGTGCAGCTTCAACTCCGCGCGTCCGATCACCGCGGTCAGCTCGTCCCCCAGGACCGGCAGGATGACTTTGCCCTTGGCATGCGGCGCGTCCCAGTCGATGTCGAACCAGTCCGCGAAGCGCGAACCGCGCCCGCGCTCGAGAACGTCGTCCCAATATGGATTGTGCTCGCTCGCGGCCATGTGATTCGGCACGATGTCGAGGATGATCCCCATGTTGCGGGCGTGGACGTCGTGCGCCAACGCGCGGAAATCCTCTTCGGTACCGAGCTCCGGATTCACGCGCGAACTGTCGATGACGTCGTAGCCATGCGGACTTCCCGGCCGCGCCGCCAGCACCGGCGAGAGATACAGATGCGACACGCCAAGTTGGTGCAGGTACGGCACGAGCTCGCGGCCAGCCGAAAGCGGGAATTCGCGTCTGAGCTGGATCCGATACGTCGCGGTCAGTGGACGCGTCATCTCATTGCGATCGGCGATCCGCGCACCGGACCGCGTCGTCCACGGAGAAGCTCCAGCTAATCTCTTCCATCGTCATGCGCGTCTTGCGACGCCAGCTCGGATACTTGTCCGGACCGACGCCCGGGACGTTCACCGGATCCACCTCGCCGAGGAGATCGTCGAGCGACTCACCCACGAGCGCCGACGGCGTGGAGCAGAGAAACTCGTGCGCGGCGACGGTCAACTTGCGCGGGAACTGCCGCTCCTCATAGTGCGGCGGGGAGGGCAGCCGCAGCAGCCGCAGCAGCGCCTGCTTCTCCGCCGCGCGCTCGCGTTTGGCTCTCAGCACCTCCGCCGGCGTGCGCAGCAGGCCGACCTGCGCTCGCAGCTCGATGTCGCGCTCCTTCCAGAACCCGGCGAGCGTAGGCATGTCGTGCGTGTTCGCGGTGGCAAGCGCGAGCGCCGGATACCGGGCGGCGGGTTTGAATCCTTGCCTGTCGCGCTCGAAGTACAACACTTTTGAAGAGAGGATGCCCCGCCGCTTCAGCGCGGGCGGCACTTCCTTTGGAATGGTGCCGAGGTCTTCGCCGACCACCAGCGCATTGTGTCTCACGCTCTCGAGCGCGAGGATGCCGAGGAGGTCGTCCGAAGGAAAGCGGACATACGCACCGTCCTTCCCGGTGCCTCCATCCGGAATCCAGAATGCGCGAAACAATCCCATCACGTGATCGATGCGCAGCGCGCCGGAGTGCTCGAGCGTTCGGCGGAGCAACTCGATCCAGTAGCGATACCGCTGCATGCGCAGCCCGCGCGGACTCATTGGCGGCAAGCCCCAATTCTGTCCCGTCGCCGAGTAGGGATCGGGCGGCGCGCCAATGGCGGCACCGCTCAGGAAGAGATCCGGGTAGCTCCAGGTGTCGCTGCCGCCGCCGCTCGATCCGATGGCGAGATCCTGATACACGCCGATGCGCATGCCGAGGACACGCCCGCGCAGCGCCACGGCGGCGAGTTGCTGCTGAGCCTCGAACTGAACCCAACGGTGAAAGTCGATCCGCTCCGCGTGCGCCGATTGAAAGGCGCGTACCGCTTCCGAATCCGGTTCCCGCATGGCGGCCGGCCACTGCCGCCAATCGGGCACGCCCGAGTCTTCGGCAATGGTCATCCAGGTCGCGAAGCGGGTGAGCTCGGGATCCCGCAGCCGCACAAAATCCTCGTACTCGCGCGTCCGGCCGCCCACTCCGCCTCGCGCGCGAAACGTGCGATGCAATTCCGTGAGGATCCGTCCTTTCAACTCGATGACACCGTCATAGTCCACGAGGGTCGTCGCGCTGAGCTCGCGGAGCGTCGCGCGGGTGGCCGGCGAATTCAGGATCGCCTTGGCGGTTTCGGAGTGCTCCAGCTCCGCCACGGAGTCGACATCGACATAGATGGTATTGCGAAACAGACGGCTCACCGGGCTGTAGGGACTGATGTCCATCCCGCGATTGACGAGCGCGTGCAGCGGATTGACGCCGACGAAGGCGACACCACGTCCGGCGGCCCACTCGACGAGCTGCGTCAACGTCCCGAAGTCGCCGATGCCCCAGTCGTGCTCGCGTCTGACCGAGTACAGGTTCGCGACGATTCCCACGACCGTGCGCCGATCGAGCAGCATCGCGGGTGTCACGCAGGACGCCGGAACGACGATGAGCGACTGTTCCGCGCTCCGTGCGCCGCCTCGCCATTGCACCTGTGCGGTGAGCGCGTGGTAGCCGTACGGTAAGGGCGTCGGTAGCTCGAGCGTCGCGGCGCGGCGCACGTGCTTCCGTGCCTGCCACACATGGCCGGACTCTTCCCTCAGCGTCAGCTCGACGTCGGCGGACGCAATGCCGTCCGGGAGCCGCACGCGCACGCGGTTGGCCGACGGGTCGTCGCGCTGCACCACGCGCACTGGCGCCACGACCGCCTCACGCTCCTCGTGGTCCAGCTCCGACAACCATCCGCGCGCCGCATCTTCGGTGGGCGTGTCGAAGCCCATGACCGCCAGCAGGCTTTCGCGCGTGCCGTCGGACGTGCGTCGAACGCTGCGGCCCGTTTGATCGACGTACTCGGAGATGATACCCAGCCGCTCCGCGAGCTCACGCAGTCTCGGCCTTGTCACGCGCTCCGTTCCGGGGCGAGCACGAGCACTGACAGCGGCGGCAGCGTCAACTCGACCGACTGCGGAAAGCCGTGAAACGGCGCCGGCTCCGCCACGACGCGTTCCCGAGTCGGATGTCCGCTCCCAGCCCACTCGGCCGCGTCGGAGTTGATCAACTCACGATAGGCACACGCCTCCGGCACGCCGAGGCGATAGTGACGGCGCGGGATGGGCGTCAGGTTCATGGCAACGACCGAGTGCTGCTCGCCATCGCGTCGCGCGAACGCCAGGACCGAGTTCTCCCGGTCGTCGGTGCTGATCCAACTGAACCCTTCCCATTCGTGGTCGCGACGCCAGAGCTCCGACCGCTCGCGATACACCCGGGCGAGCCGGCCGATGAACTCCAGGAGCTGTGCCCGCCGAGGATCGTCGCGCAGCAGATGCCACTCGAGGCTCGTCTCGTGATTCCATTCGCTCCACGGCGCCAGCTCCGTGCCCATGAACAGCAGCTTCTTGCCGGGACGCGTCATCATGTACGCCAACAGCGTGCGCAGATTCGCGAACTTCTGCCACTCGTCGCTCCCCCCCCCCCGGCCATCTTGTTCAGGAGCGACCCTTTGCCATGCACGACTTCGTCGTGCGAGAGCGGCATGACGAAGCGCTCGGTGTACTCGTAGATCATCGCGAACGTGAGCTGGTCCTGATGCCAGCGGCGATGGATGGGATCGAGCGCGAAATACTGCAGGGTGTCGTGCATCCACCCCATGTTCCACTTGAAGGTGAACCCCAAGCCGCCGTGCGCCTGATCGTTGGTGACGCCGGGCCACGCCGTGGATTCTTCCGCGATGATCGAGCATCCCGGATGCTCGTGGCGGATCGTCTCGTCCAACCGGCGAATGAAATCGATGGCCTCGAGATTCTCGCGTCCGCCGTAGCGGTTGCGGAGCCACTCGCCCGGCTGGCGGCTGTAGTCGAGGTACAGCATCGACGCGACCGCATCCACGCGCAGTCCGTCGGCGTGAAATTCCTCCAGCCAATAGAGCGCGTTGGCGACGAGAAAGTTGGCGACTTCGGGGCGGCCGTAATTGAAGATCAGCGTTCCCCAATCCGGGTGTTCCCCCAATCGCGGATCTTCATGCTCGTACAACGCCGACCCGTCGAACCGCCGCAGCGCGAAGTCGTCCTTCGGAAAGTGGGCGGGGACCCAGTCGAGGAGAACGCCGATGCCGTTGGCGTGCATCGTATCGACGAAGAATCGAAAGTCGTCCGGCGAGCCGTACCGTGACGTCGGCGCGTAGTACCCGCTCACCTGGTAGCCCCACGACCCGTAGAACGGATGCTCCATCACCGGCATCAGCTCGACATGCGTGAAGCCGAGCTGCTTCACGTGCTCCGCGAGTCGCGGCGCGATCTCGCGATAGGTCAGGAAGCGATTGCCTTCCTCCGGGACGCGTGCCCACGATCCGAGGTGCACTTCGTAGGCGAGCATCGGAGAGCGGTGCGGATCGTGAGTGTCGCGTTGGCTCATCCAGTCGTCGTCGTTCCACTCGTACGACGACGGCGGCGGCTCGACGATCGACGCCGTTCCCGGATGCTGCTCCAGCTTGAACGCGAACGGATCGGTCTTGACGCGAATCTTGCCTTCGCGCGTGAGGATCTCGTACTTGTAGATGGTGCCCGGCGTGACCTCGGGCACGAAGAGCTCCCAGACTCCCGACGCGCCGAGCGATCGCATGGGGAAGACGCGTCCGTCCCACTGGCTGAAGTCGCCCAGGACGCTGACGCGGTGTGCCGTGGGTGCCCAGACCGCGAACGCGGCGCCCGCCACCCCATCGACCGTCATCGGGTGCGCCCCAAGCTTCTCCCACAACCGGCGATGCGTCCCCTCGTTGAAGAGGTGGAGGTCCATTTCGCCCAGCGTCGGCGGGAAGCGATACGGATCGTCGCGCTCCCACGTGCTGCCGCCCTCGAAGTGGAAGCGCACGCGATAGCGCAGCGGAAGCTCGGCCTCCGGCAAAAAGGCGGCGAAGACCCCCGCCTCCGGCGACACGCGCGTCATGACCTGCGTGCTGCCGTCCTCCAACACGAGGTCTGCCCCTTTCGCCGCGTGATGCATCGCCCGGACAACGACGCCGTTCTCCGCCGGGTGCGCGCCGAGGATGCTGTGCGGGTCGTGATGGCGGCCGGCGGTCAAGCGATTAATGGCGGCGGCTTCGCCGCCGAGAACCGCCCCGCCTTCGGCGGGGAGAACTGCCGCGCTGGGCGCGGATTCGTCGCCGCTCTCGGCACTGCTTGAGATCCGACGCGCAGCGTCGGCAGTTGTCCGGTCCAAAGGACCGGCAGTTGTCCGATCCGAAGGATCGGCGGTTTTCTTCTCCTTCTTACCCACCGCGCTCGCTCCGTGCCGCCGAGCTGGCATTCCCTACGTTCCGCGCCTCGACGGCGAGGCGGCGGTCGCGGCCGTAGCGCAGCAACACCAGCGAATAGGGCAGGAGGGGGACGCAATTCTCATTCAACAGCGTCAACTCCTCACGCGCCGTATTCACCAGCTCGGCCCAGATGCCTCGGTGCTCGAGCTCCGGCAGCGTGAACGCGACGTCCGTCTCGGCATTGCTCACGATCAACAACAGCGTGTCGTCGAGCACGGGTTGGCCGTGGTCATCCACCTCTTCGGTCGCGCTCCCGTTGATGAGCATCCCCAGCGCGCTGGCGTCGGGATCTCTCCAGTCCTGCTCGGACAGTTCGGTTCCGTCCGCGCGGATCCACATCACGTCCTTATGGCCGCTCTCGTCCACCGGTGCGCCGCGAAAGAAGTGCTTGCGGCGCAGGACCGGGTGCAACTGCCGGATGGCCAGCACGCGCTTCGTGAACTCGAGCAGCTCCTTCCGGCGCCAATCGAGGTCCCAGTTCACCCACGACGTCTCGTTGTCCTGCGCGTACGCGTTGTTGTTCCCCTGCTGCGTGCGGGCGATCTCGTCGCCGTGTGACAGCATGGGGACGCCCTGCGAGAACGCCACGGTCGCGAGGAAGTTTTTCATGGAGCGATAGCGGTTGTTGAGGATATCCGCATTGTCCGTCGCGCCCTCAACGCCCCAGTTGCGGCTGATGTTGTCGTTGTGCCCGTCGCGATTTTCTTCGGCGTTGGCTTCGTTGTGTTTCTGCTCGTAGCTCACGAGATCGTGCAGGGTGTACCCGTCGTGCGCCGTGGCGAAGTTGATGCTGGCGTATGCCTCGCGGTCGCTCCAGCTGTAGATGTCCGCCGAACCGGCCAGCCGCGACGCGATCTCGCCGATCACGCCTTTGTCGCCGCGCCAGAAGTGGCGGACGCTGTCGCGGAACTTGCCGTTCCACTCCGCCCACCGCACGGGGAAGTTGCCCACCTGGTAGCCACCCGGCCCCACATCCCAGGGCTCGGCGATCAGCTTGACGGTCGAGAGCGTCGGATCCTGGTGGATGATGTCGAAGAAGGCGGAGAGCCGGTCCACCTCGTACAGCTCCCGCGCGAGCACCGGCGCCAGATCGAAGCGGAAGCCGTCCACGTGCATCTCGCTCACCCAGTACCGCAGCGAGTCCATGATGAGTTGGATGGTGCGCGGGTGTTGCATGTTGAGACTGTTGCCCGTGCCCGTGAAATCGGTATAGAGACGCGGGTTGTCGGGGTCCAGCCGGTAGTACGCGCTGTTGTCGATGCCCCGAAAGGCGAGCGTCGGTCCGAGGTGATTGCCTTCGCCGGTGTGGTTGTACACGACGTCGAGAATCACCTCGAGCCCCGCATCGTGTAGCCGCTTGACCATCGTCTTGAACTCGTACACCTGGTTGCCAAGTCCTTTGGCCGCGTAGCGCACGTCCGGCGCGAAGTACCCGATCGAGTTGTAGCCCCAATAATTGGTCAGTCCGCGCTCGGCGAGATGCCGGTCCACGACGAACTGGTGCACCGGCAGCAGCTCGACGGCGGTGACACCGAGCGAGGTGAAATACGAGAGCATCGGCTCGGAGCACAGCCCCAGGTACGTACCGCGCAAGTTCTCCGCGACGTCCGGATTCCGCATCGTCATCCCCTTCACGTGGCACTCGTAGATGATCGTGCGATTCCACGGGATGTTCAGCGGCTTGTCGGTCTCCCAGGTGAACGCCGAGTCGATGACCACGGATTTCGGGACGCGCGACGCATCGTTGTCTGGCGTCGGCTCGAGGTCCGCCTGGGCGCTGCCGACCTTGTACGCGAAGAGCGCGTCGCTCCACTTGATGCTCCCGGTGATCGCCTTCGCGTAGGGATCGAGCAGGAGCTTCGCCGGATTGAAGCGGTGGCCGGCCGCGGGATCGTATGGACCGTGCACCCGAAAGCCATAGAATTGTCCCGGGCGGACGTCGGGCAGGTAGCAGTGCCACACCTGGTCGGTTCGCTCGCGCATCCGGATTTTCTGGCGTTCCGTGCCGTCGTCGGGACCGACGAAGAGACACAGCTCCACACCGGTCCCGTTCTGGGAGAAGATCGCGAAGTTCACGCCCGATCCATCCCACGTGGCGCCGAGCGGATACGGTTGCCCCGGCCAGACTCTCATGCGTGGAGCTTCGCGAGGTCGCGGAGTGGAACGCCCACCCACTCCGGTCGGTGATCCAGCTCGTATTGCAGCTCGTAGAAAATCTTTTCCGTCTTGAACAATGCGATCAGGCGGCCCGTGTTGTTCTGCGAGTTGGGAAGGAGTCCCGCTCTGCCGCCTTTCTCCGAGAAATATCCGCGCAGGAATGCATCGCGCGCCGCTCCCACCCAGCGGATCGCCCGCGCTTCTCGCACCGCGTCCGAGCTTTGTGCCCGTTTCTTCGATCCGGTCGCCGCCGCGTAGGCAAACGAACGCAGCATTCCGGCCACGTCCCGCAGCGGCGACGAACGGGCGCGTCGCTCGTGGAGCGGACGTGACGGCTCGCCCTCGAAATCGATGATGAGAAACTGCGCCCCGGCGGACCGGAGCACCTGCCCCAGGTGATAGTCCCCGTGCGTCCGCGTTTTGCCGCCCGCATCCGCCGCGATGTCGTCGGCGAGTTGCTTGATCCATGCGATAAAGCCCGGACGACGCTCGACGACAGCTCGCGCCTGGCCGGCGTATGCGGACGGCAGCTGTTTTCGTTCGAGCGCCTGGGCAAGGGAGCGCGACGCGCGTTCGATGGTTTGCATGGCGAGGGCGGCCCATCGCCGCACGTCGTCGCCGCCCGCGACGCGTAACTCGAAGTCGGTTCCCGGATCGCCCGACGCCAGCGTTTCGTGCATGGCTCGCGTGACGCCGCCCAGCTGCTCCGCCTCGGCCTCGAAGGGGAGCGCCGGATCCTGGCCGTCCGCGGCTTTGAAATACTCGCGCGTACGGTCGAGCGCGAAGGTCCATCCGTCGACCGCGCCCTGCACATACTCCTGCAGCATTCCGGCGATCGAGACACCGGATGCATCCTCGAATCGGATCGTGCCGAGCAGCACGGGCACGTGGACGAACTGCCGCTCGGTCGTGAGGAAGCGAGTCACCTCCACCTCGGGATGAATCCCAGGCTCGACTTTGCGGTAGAGCTTGAGAATGGCCTGTCGATTCAGGATCACCGAGCTGTTGCTCTGTTCCGCGGACGCCAGGGCGATCGGCGCGTTCGGAGGCACGACGAGTGCTTTCTTGCCTTCGCTCTCGGCCACCCACCGCGTTCCGTCGCGCTCGAATGCCGCACCTTTCATGAACATGTCCGCCAGGAATCGGCGAAACTCGGCCTCGTCGATCGCGTCGGAGAGCGTCCCGGCATCCTGGACGAGAAACAGCTGATAGGTCGCCGCCCCCTCGTCCATCGCGACCTCGGCGCGCGCGACCGCGTACGCCTTGTCCAACCCCGGCCATTTCACCGGAATGACGTCCTTGAGCACAGCGCCGCGGACGTCGCGGCCCTTTTCCCCAAACCAGCGCTTGGTGCGCAAGAACTCGATCAGTTCCTGCTCCCGTTTTCCCGCTCCCTGCTCTCTCATTTTTTCGGAACCTGATCGGCCGGCATCAGCCTGAACCAGAGAAAGTTGTGTGGTCCCAGGGTGAGCAGATACGGAAGCTCACCGATGGGAGGAAATGGAATCTCACCCCACAGCTCGAGCGGGACCCATCCATGGAACTCGCGCAGGTCGAGCTCCACGAACTGCGCGAAGCGGGACAGGTTGTTCACGCACATGATGACTTCCTCGCGGTAGCGGCGGAGAAAGACGAGCACGCGTCGATTGTTGGGATCGAGCGCCTCGAACGTTCCGCGTCCGAACGCGTGGAACTGCTTCCGAACGCCGACGAGCCGGCGCATCCAGCGCAGCAGCGACGTCGGCGTGCGTTCCTGCGCGGCCACATTCACGTTGTGGTAGCTGTATGGCGGGTCGGCGATCACCGGCGAATACAGCGCGGCGACCTCCGCCTCGGAGAAGCCCGCGTTCCGGTCGCTGTTCCATTGCATCGGCGTCCGTACGCCATTGCGATCGCCGAGGTACACGTTGTCGCCCATCCCGAGCTCGTCGCCGTAGTACATGACCGGCGTGCCCGGCAGCGACATGAGCAGCGCGTTCATCGCTTCCATTTGCCGGCGTCCGTTCTCCATGAGCGGGGCGAGGCGGCGACGGATGCCGACGTTCACGCGCATTCGCGGGTCGCGCGCGTACTCCCGATACATGTAGTCGCGCTCGTCGTCGGTCACCATCTCCAGCGTGAGCTCGTCGTGGTTGCGCAAAAAGATCGCCCACTGGCAATCCTCGGGGATCCGCGGCGTTTGGCGGATGATGTCCACGATCGGCGTGCGGTCTTCCTTGCGGATGCCCATGTACATACGCGGCATCACCGGAAAGTGAAACGCCATGTGACACTCGTCCGAGTTGCCGAAGTACGCGGCCACGTCCGTGGGCCACTGATTGGCCTCGGCGAGAAAGATGCGCCCCTGATACTCCGCATCGAGAGACCGGCGCAGCTTCTTCAGAACCTCGTGCGTCTCGGGAAGGTTCTCGCAGTTCGTGCCCTCCCGCTCGATGAGGTAGGGAATCGCGTCGAGCCGCAGTCCATCAACCCCGAGATTGAGCCAGAAGCGCATGACGTTCGTCAGCGCCTCGAGCACGTCGGGATTGTCGAAGTTGAGATCGGGCTGATGGCTGAAGAAACGGTGCCAGAAGAACTGCTGCCCGACCGGGTCCCAGGTCCAATTGGACGTCTCGGTATCGGTGAAGATGATGCGTGTGCCGGCATACTTGTTCGGGTCATCGCTCCAGACATACCAATTGCGTTCCGGCGAGCCCTTGGGCGCCCGGCGCGCGCGCTGAAACCACGGGTGCTGGTCCGAGGTGTGGTTGATGACCAGCTCCGTGATGACGCGAATGCCGCGCTCGTGCGCCGCGTTCATGAGGGCCTTGAAGTCTTCGATCGTGCCGTACGTGGGATTGATGGACTCATACGAGGCGATGTCATAGCCGTCGTCCTTCAACGGCGACGGATAGAACGGCAGCAGCCAGATGGCCGTGACGCCGAGCTGCCGGATGTAGTCGAGCTTCTCGATGAGCCCTCTGAAATCGCCGTAGCCGTCGGCGTTCGCGTCGCGGTACGATTTGACGTGCAGCTGGTAGATGACGGCGTCTTTGTACCAGAGCGGGTCGGTCATTGACTGATCGGCGGGAATCGGAGATCGGGAAGCGGAAATGGGCGCGGTCATGGCGCTCAGCGCTCCACCCGAAGCACATGCGCCACCTGATCATTTGGATCCAAGCGCACATAGTTGCGCGGCCCCTGCCAGGTGAACCGCGCGCCGCTGATCAAGTCGTGAACGACGTACGGCTCATCGGGCTCGATACCCATCTCCTCGAGCGGCACGTGCACCATGGTCGCCTGCGCCTTCGCCGGATGGAGATTGACCGCGACCAGGATGTCCGGATCCTCGATCCTGGGCTGCAGCGGTGAAGGGATGGAAGCCGCGTTCGAGGTTTGACGATCGACGTTTGACGTCTGACGTCCAACCTCCAACGTCGAGCCTCCCACGCTCTTGCCCGCCCTGCGGTAGAAAAGGATCTGCTCGTTCTCCGAATGGTGGAACGTCAGGTTGTCGGCCCGCTGCAGCGCCGGAGTCTCGCGTCTGATCCGGTTGATCAGGGTCACATCGTCATTGATGTTCCCCTTCGCGGTCCAATCACGCACGCGAATCTGGTATTTCTCCGAGTGCAGGTACTCCTCGCTCCCCTCCCTGAGCGGAACGTTCTCCACGAGCTCATAGCCGGCGTACATCCCGTACAGCGGTGACAGCGTCGCGGCGAGCACGAGACGCGCGCGAAAGGCCGGGCGTCCACCCTTCACGAGGTACTCGTTGAGAATGTCCGGTGTATTCACGAACAGGTTGCCGCGAAAATACTCCGTCCGCGGCGGCGTCGAGAGCTCGGTGAGATAGTCGCGGATCTCCCACGCCGCGTTCTTCCACGTGAAGTACGTGTACGACATCGTGAAGCCCAGCTTCGCGAGGAGCTTCATCCGCTTGGGACGCGTGAACGCCTCGGAGAAGAAGATCACGTCCGGATGCACCGTCTGGACGTCTTCGATCATCCACTCCCAGAAGGCGAAGGGCTTGGTGTGAGGATTGTCGACCCGAAACATCTTCACGCCGTGCGCCACCCAATGGATCAGGATGTCCCGGCACGCTTCCCAGAGATTCCTGCGATCCGCGCACCAGAAGTTGAGCGGGTAGATGTCCTGGTATTTCTTCGGCGGATTCTCCGCGTACGCGATGGTGCCGTCGGGGCGTTTGTGGAACCAGTCGGGATGCTCTCGCACCCACGGGTGATCGGGCGAGCACTGGAGCGCGTAGTCCAGCGCGATCTCGATATCTCGCTCCCGGGCCGCCTCCACGAGGCCGTCGAAGTCTTCCAGCGTGCCGAGCGCCGGCTCGATTGCGTCGTGCCCGCCGAGCTCGTTGCCGATCGCCCAGGGGCTGCCGACGTCGTCGGGCTCGGGATCCAGCGTGTTGTTCTTGCCTTTTCGAAATGTGCGGCCGACGGGGTGGATCGGCGGGAGATACAACACGTCGAAGCCCAGCTGCTCGATGCGCGGCAACGCCGCGATGGAGGTCTTGAACGTGCCATGCCTGCCCGTGGGGTCGGTCGAGCGCGGAAAAAGCTCGTACCAGGACGCGAATCGCGCCCGCTCCCGGTCCACGACGATGGCGAGCTCACGCCCGTAGCGGGTGAGGTCGCGCGGCAGGAAGTTCTCGCGCATCAATGTCGCGAGCTCGGGATCGAGCGCTCGGCGCGTGACGGCGTCGTTGACCCCGTCGCCCACCTGCTCGAACGCTTTCGCCGACTGCATCAGCGCGGCGCGCGCCGGCCCGCGCTTCGCGCG
>JBBDXZ010000091.1:20358-21182 GCA_040902075.1 Gemmatimonadaceae bacterium | reverse complement strand
CTTCTACGAGCCGCAACTGCATTCCGGCAGAAAAGGCGAGTGGCGCGACAGCACTAATACGGGCGCAACGGATGGCGCGGGTTCTGGCATGGAGCCCTCTGGTAACATGGAGCGCCTGCTCTTCGGGCTCGACTCCGCGGGCTGGTGGGCGAACGTGCACGCCATCGGCGATCACGCGATCGACTCGGTCCTGACGATCATGGAGAAGGTGATCACGACGAACGGCCCCAAAGACCGGCGCTGGCGCATCATCCACTCGCAGGTCATCCGCAACGCCGAAGTCGCGCGGCGCTACAAGAAGCTCGGCATCATCGCCGAGGTACAGCCGTATCACGCGATCGACGACATGCGGTGGATGGAAGAGCGGATCGGTACGCGCGCGAAATGGGCGTACGCGTTCAAGACGTTCCACGACGCCGGCGTTCCGCTGCTCTTCGGCTCCGATTGGCCGGGGACGAACGCGAGCTGGTATACCGCGAACCCCATGGTGATTCTCTACGCCGCCACCACGCGCCAGACGCTCGAAGGCAGGCCGGAAGGGGGCTGGTTCCCCGAGCAGCGTCTGGATCTCGAGACGAGCCTGCGGAGCTACACCATCAACAACGCGTGGGCCGAGGGCGAGGAAGCGAACAAGGGATCACTCGCCGCAGGCAAGCTCGCGGACTTCGTGGTGATCGATCGCGATCTCTTTGCCATACCGCCGGCGCAGCTCAAGGACGCCAGGGTGTTGTTGACCGTCGTGGGCGGCCGAGTCGTGCACACATCGTCGCCGTTTGGGAGGTAGTCTTTACGGCTTCAGCACGCGGCCGGCGGTCGCGCCCGTG
>JBBDXZ010000091.1:0-20348 GCA_040902075.1 Gemmatimonadaceae bacterium | reverse complement strand
ATCGTGCCATTCACCACCACGTACTTCATGCCGACGGCCAGCAACGTCGGCTCCTCGTACGTCGAGCGATCGGCAAACGTCGCGGAATCGAAAACGATCACGTCCGCGAAGTAGCCCGGCGCCAGTACACCCCGCTCCTTTAGCCCGAGCATCCTCGCGGAGGCGGAGCTGCTGCGCTGGACGGCTCGCGGCAGCGACATCACGCGCTTCTGCGCGACGTACTCTCGGAAGAACTTCGGGAACGCGCCATACAGGCGCGGATGGCCGCCGCTGCCGTCGGAATCGGTCGAGATGAAGTCCTGCTTCATGAAGTTGACGATGTCTTTCTCGTTCATGTTGAACGACGCGACCGATGCGCCGCCATTCATGACGATCGTGATCGCCGCTTCGATCGGGGTGGTGTTCCACGTCCGTGCCACCTCGTCCAGCCGTTTGCCGCGAATGGTGCTATCCCGTCCTCCGGTGATGAGCAGCGAGTTGGCTCCGCCGCGGCGGCGCATGTTCTCGGTCATCTCGGCGACCAGCCGCCGGCGCGTCGCGGGATCGTTGATTCGCGCGACCAGTGAGTCCCGCCCGCCGATCTCGGCCCATCGCGGCAGCAGCGACGCGCCTACGCTGCTCCCCGACGCGGTGTAGGGATACTGGCTTCCGGTGATGTCGATGCCCTCGGCGCGCGCCTGCTTCATCATCGCGATCACCGTGTCGCTCTGCCCCCAGACGTCCACGCCGAGCGCTTTGATGTGCGAGATGTGAACGGGCATGCGCGTCTCGCGGCCGATGCGAATCACCTCCGCGACCGCGGCGATGAGCCCGATGCTGTAGGAGCTCTCGTCCCGGATGTGGGAGTCGTACCGGCCGCCCTTCGACGCCGCGACTTTCGCCAGCTCGATGACTTCCTCGGTGGACGAGTAGCTGCCCGGCGCATAGAAAAGACCGGTGGACATCCCGATGGCGCCCTCCTCCATGGCGCGCGCCACCAGCGTGCGCATGGAATCCAGCTGCGCCGGCGTCGGCGGATCTCCCGATGATCCCATCACGGCGCGCCGAACCGATCCCTGGCCGATGTACACCGCCGTGTTGGTGCCGATGCCGTTCTTCGTCCACTCGGCGAGCTGTTGGCCGATGTTGACGGGCCCGCCGCCGTCGTTGTTGTTGATGACGGTGGTGACGCCCTGCATCAGATAGTTGAGGTTCGCCTTTCGCGGCGGATTCGAGAGGCTGCCCGCGCTGTGGGTATGCGGATCGATGAAGCCGGGGGCGACGATGAGCCCCGTGGCGCCGATCACCTTGGTTCCCGTCACCTGGCCGGACGCCGCGTCGCCAACGAAGGTGATGCGGTCGCCGCGAATGCCGACGTCGGCGCGGCGCGCGGCCGCGCCCGCGCCCCAAACTACGGTGTTGCGGCGGCCGCGATCGCCGGCGGCGGCGCGGCGCGCGGCCGCGCCGGTGCCGTCTATGACCGTGCCACCGCGAATGAGGACGTCTACGTTCTGCTGCGCGCTGGCAAGGGACGCAGTCCCCAGAACGCCGAAAAGAATAGCGGAAATGAGAGATGGCATGTTACCAGGATGACTCATCCGGACGCACTACGCGAGGGCAATGCACCGGCGCGGGAGATTTCGAATAGCGACGCGTTGGTCCGGGGAATAACTTTTCCGAGTAGCTTTGCCCCCGTCCCCGCTTCTCCAGAACGAACGATGGCCATCCGGTTGACGAACCTTGCACTCATGGGCGCCCTGCTGGGAACCGCGGGTACGACCAGCCCTGCGCAAACTCAGGGCGACGACACTCTGTCGCGGCGCGTTCTGTTCGCGCGCGGCGAAATGAAGCGAATACTGTTCTCGGACGCGGACATCGAATCCCATACGATCAGACGTTATTCTCCGTAGACAAAATTTCATCGCCTGCCACGAACATGACTCTCCCTCGTCTATCCTTCATCCTTCAGGTCATCGCGCTGCCGCTTCTGGCGCAGGGCGCCGACTCCACCGCCTGGACGCGCCTCACGATCGACTCGAAGAAGCTCGGCGAGCCGCGTCCCGTCTTCGTCGTCACGCCCGGCGGCTACGAGCGTACCACCGAACGCTATCCGGTGCTCGTGCTCCTCGACGCAAACGACGCGGATCAGTTTGCTCTGGCGCGCGCCAACGCGCACTTCCTCGCCGGACGCGGTGCGATTCCGCGCCTCATCATCGTCGGCATTCCGAACACCCGGGACCGCACGCACGATCTCACACCGCCGGCGGCCGGCGCGTTCGTCAAACAGTTTCCAACCGCGGGCGGCGCGGACGCGTTCGCCGATTTCATTGTCGACGAAGTGGTCCCCCTGATCCGCTCCAGGTACCGCGCGCTTCCCGCGTCGATTCTTGCAGGCCACTCTTTCGGCGGGCTTTTCGCCCTGCACGTTGCCGCCACGAGGCCTGGTACCTTCTCGGGCATCATCGCGATGAGCCCCGCCCTGCAATGGAACGACTCCGCGCTCGTCGTCACCTATGCCGACGCGATATCGCGCGCTACGACAAACCAGCGCATCTTTGCCACGAGCGGCGGACTCGAGCCGCCGATCGACGTGACGACAAAACACCTTGCGGCGCGACTCGACTCCCTCGAGCCGAAAGCCGCGGCGTTCGCGTATCGCTTCTACCCGCACGACACTCACGGACTCACTCCCGCGCCGAGTCTCGTGGACGGGTTGCGCTTTGTCTTCGAGCCCCTCTCCCTGGCGCAATCTTCAATCAGGCGGCTCAGCCCCACGAGCGATTCGGCGTCGGTCGTCAACGCGGTTCTCGAGACGGAAGCGCAGTACGCGCGTGGCGCCCGCTACTTCGCGCTGCCTGAGATCCTGCCGGAAGAGGTGCTGAATTCGTTCGGCTACAACGTGATGCAGGCGCTCAAGCGGCCCGCGCTCGCCGTCTGGGTCTTCCGACGCAACGCCGAGCGCTATCCCGAGTCCGCCAACGTGTGGGACAGTCTGGGCGATGGCCTGCTCGCAGTGGGCGATTCGGCTGGCGCGAAGTCGCAGTTCGCAAAAGCCGTGGACATCGCGACGCGTACCGGACATCCGGTTCTCGCCGAGAGCCGATCCAAGCTCGAGTCACTTCGGCACGCGGCTCAAGCAGGAAAGGCGAAGCCTTAGGTTCACTGGCATCTCGGTCCACCACTACGGTCGCACGGACATGCTCGACCTCATCACGCGCGCCAACAGCTGGTTGAACGGCCTTGTCTGGGGGCCTCCGATGCTGGTGCTGCTCATGGGCACTGGCGTCGCGTTGTTGTTCGTCACCGGCGGCGTACAGTTCCGACACATCGGTACCGCGCTCGGCGAAGTACTCGGCAAGCTGCGATATCGATCCGCCGCCGCCGGGAGCGTCACGCCGTTTCAGGCGGTCGCGACGGCGCTCGCATCCACTGTCGGTGTCGGAAACATCGCGGGCGTCGCCACCGCGATCACGCTTGGCGGTCCTGGCGCGCTCTTCTGGCTCTGGATCTCCGGACTCCTGGGGATGGGAACGAAGTACGCCGAGATCGTGATCGCGCTGCATTATCGGGAACGGGATGCGGCGGGCGTGATGCGCGGCGGCGCGATGTACACCTTGAAAAAGCGCGGGCTTGGATGGCTCGGTACGATCTTCGCGCTGCTCACTGCGCTCGCGGCGTTCGGGATCGGCAACATGGTTCAGGCGAACTCGGTCGCGCAGAGCCTCAACACGAGCTTCGGCATCGCGCCGTGGATTGTCGGCATCGTCCTGGTGGTCATCTCGGCCGCCGTCATCCTCGGTGGCATCAAGCGGATCGCGGCCTTCGCGGAAATCCTGGTGCCGTTCATGGCCATTCTCTACATCGTTGGTGGTCTCGTCGTCCTCGCCCTTTACGCGGGCCGGATTCCGGAGGCGTTCCGCTTGGTATTCGAGGGCGCTTTCAGCGGCACCGCGGCCTCGGGCGGCTTCGCGGGAGCGACCATCATGTTGGCGATGCGCTATGGCGTCGCGCGCGGCTTGTTCTCCAACGAGGCGGGCCTCGGCAGCGCGCCCATGGTGCACTCAACGGCGGACACCGACCATCCGGTCCGGCAGGGACTCTACGGCATCTTCGAGGTGTTCGTCGACACGATTCTCATCTGCACTACGACGGGCCTGGTGGTCCTGGTGACCGGGGTGTGGAGCAGTGGCGCGACTGGCGCCGCGCTCTCCGTACAGGCGTTCACTACCGGACTGCCCGGTACTTGGGGAGGGATCATCGTCACCACGGGCCTCGTGCTGTTCGCATTCTCCACCCTCATCGGGTGGAGCTATTACGGCGAAACGGGAATCGTGTACCTGCTCGGCACGCGCGCCGCGGTTCCGTACCGCGTGCTCTGGCTCGTGTTCATATACCTCGGCGCCGTGGGATCGCTACACCTGATCTGGGACATCGCCGACACGCTCAACGGCTTGATGGCGATTCCGAACCTGATCTCGGTGCTGATTTCGATTCCGCTCTTGCGGCAGCTGCACAAGGAATTCTTCGAGCGCAGGCGACATGCGGTGGATGGTCATTGAGGCGGTATGAAGCCGGACGACGAGCCGCGGCGTGAAAACAGTTCTTCGTCATCGAAGGTCCTTGGAGCTTTCGCACCCCAAGATGCGACGCTTTGGAGTTGTTCGACAGCAGCCCGATGCCGCCTCCATAGACCATCCGACAGGAGTACTTTATCTTCTCCCTTGCTGATTCGACAGGAGAGTCGAAGGCCCTGCAAAATGCGGCAACGATGGAGCGGCGCACGCGATGTCTCCGAGCTTGGGGGAGCGACGAGAGTTGTGGTGTTCTCGCACGCTCCATACGGCGGTGCCGGCGCCGTGTTTCACGCGTCGCTGTCATTCCGAAGCTCGCCGGAACATCCTCCAGCCGGACTCTACGTCTTGCCGAAACCTATTTCTCACGCGCCCGGTCGAACGTCGCCAGCAGACGCTTCGAGGCACTCCGGCGCCATGCCACTTCGACGACATCGTGCAGGTCGTCTCTCGCGACGGAAGCCAGCCGGATCAGCACTGTTGGGTAGCCGCGGTAATGATCGGTAGTGAAAAACGTGTCGGGATCCGCTTGCATGCGGAGGTCGCGTTCAACGTCGCCACATTTGACCACCAGCGTCTTGCCGTCGTCCCGCAGGCGAGCGAGAAACTTTCCACGCACTCGAAATCCCGGCGTCCCGTAACACGGGCCTTCCTCCACGGCGGGAAAGCCGAGTAGCACCTGGCGTGTGGTCTCGAGCGTCACTCCTCGCTTCGGCACTGGACTCTACCGGGTCACCACGGGCTTTTGCTTCGATCGCGCGCCATACACAATTCGCAGACGCACCGCGGCAACAAGGAACCCGATCAGCGCACCCAAAATCGACCACGCAAGTCCGCCGTTCAACATCGCTGCGGCAAACGAACCAAGAATGGCGCCGAGTGCCGTGCCCAGCGCCGGATCTCCGATCGCACGCCACAGGGGCACAACTCTCATCAACGACCAGGCACTAATCGGGGCGAGGACCGACCCCGTGAGAGCCCCCGCTTTTGCGCCTGCGACAAGCAGCTCGGCGTCCGAACCGAGCTCCGGCCCCACACCGAGAATCGCGGTTGCGATCCACAGCGACAGTGCTCCAAGGACGGCACCGATGACGGAGCCAGTTGCCATCAGTCCCAGCGTCACGATCAGTATGCGGCGCACACATCACACTCTAGGAATCGCGCGTACAATCCGTCCACGAATCATGGTCGCCCGTGCATTGGAGATTCAACCACCGCGTTTGAAGAACTGAACGGCGCGTTCGTGCTTCTGAGCGGCCGCCCGAGTCTTGAACGTGCCGAGATTGCGTCGCGTTCCAGTCTTCGGATTCTTCTTGCGCGAATAGAGACGATAACGGCCGTCTCTGAGCTTTCGAATCATCGGCTGTGCCAGCCACCGCCGGCCGGTGTCTCGATCCGGAGCGTGCTGCCGGGCCGCAGTTTTTCGCGACACTTCGCCGGTAGCTCGCGTCCATCGAGAGTATTCCGGCCAGGCGCGCCATCCGCCCCGCCCCGCGCGCCACGGGGCGCAAGCCGCCGCCGCTCGGTCAGCAACGTCACCGTGGCGTCTTCGATCGCTCGATAGACGCGACGCACTCCATCACCGCCGGGATGCTTCCCCGCCCCGCCCGATCCACGGCGAAGCGAGTACTCTTCGACCCTCAAGGGATACGCGTTTTCCAGCGACTCGACGGGCGTATTCAAGGTGTTCGACATCCCCACGTGCACGCCGCTGGGCCCCGGCCCGCGCGAGCTCGCGCCCTGTCCGCCGCCGAGCGTCTCGTAGAATGTCCAGCCGCGCCCGCCGAACGTCACGTTGTTCATGGTGCCCTGCCCCTGTGC
Organism: Gemmatimonadaceae bacterium; assembly: GCA_040902075.1. Classification (GTDB taxonomy): domain Bacteria; phylum Gemmatimonadota; class Gemmatimonadetes; order Gemmatimonadales; family Gemmatimonadaceae; genus DASPMP01. The sequence continues at coordinate 13,977 of JBBDXZ010000091.1, read as the reverse complement.
AGGGACCTCGACACCCGCGTTGGCGAGCGCGCTGAAGATCGTGTCGGCGATGCGCTGGGACATCTCGACATTTCCCGCCGCCACCGCGGCGGGCCACTTGGCGTTGAGCGCCGACCCTTCCGGAATCACCAGGTCGAGCGCACGCGCGATGCCGTCGTTCGTGGGCACGTCCTCATCGAGCAGCGTTCGCAGCACGAAGACGGCCGCGGCGCGCGTCACCGACGCGGGACAGTTGACGTTGCCGGGCACCATCGCCGACGTACCCGTAAAGTCGATGCGGAGTAGACCCTTCGCGCCTCCGGCGCTCAGGGTAACCACGACTGGTACTTCATTTTCGGATACGCCGTCGCCCTCGAGCGCATCGGTTGCGCTCCCCGTGATGTCGCCGAGCTTGGCGACGCGCGTGCGCGCCAGCCGCGCGGTGTAGTCGAGCACCGCGTCGACCGACGCGTCGATGCGCTTGCGTCCCTCGCGCTCGATCAGCGCGACCCAGCCCCACGCGCCCGCGGCGCAGGCGGCGAGTTGGGCACGGAGATCGCCGCGACGCTCGTCCGGCGTGCGCACGTTGGCGAGGATCAGCGTCAGCAGTTCCTCGTTCAGTTCTCCTTCACGGACGAGCCGCGTCGGCGGGATGATGATTCCCTCTTGCACGAGCTCCGTCGCGCCCTGGGGCATCGATCCCGGCGACATCCCGCCGACGTCCGCATGGTGCGCCCGCACCGCCGAGTAGCCGGCGATCTTTCCTTTCATCCCGATGGCCTGCACGAGCGTGAGATCGGGGAGATGCGATCCGCCTTCATACGGATCGTTGAGGATGAAGACGTCATCGGGCTCGGGGTCGCATGCGTGGACGGCGCGGACGGATTCCGGCATCGCGCCCAGGTGCACCGGGATGTGTGCCGCCTGCGCGACCATGCGTCCTGCGGCGTCGAACAGCGCGGCGGACGCGTCGCGGCGCTCGCGGATGTTGGGCGACAGCGCGCCCCGCACCAGTACGGTTCCCATCTCCTCCGCGATCATCGCGAAGGCATTCGCCATGACGGTGAGCTCGAGCGGATCAAGCGATTGAGATGTGCGTGCGCGACGCGCCATCAGCGCCCTTCGACGTCCTTCAACCTCGCGATGCGCCGCCGAGCCTCCGACACTTTTGGCTGCAACGCGGGATCCGCGTTTTTCCAAAGCTCGACGAACTTGAGGTAGTGGCCCATGGCCCGCTGCTTGTCGCCCTTCTGTTCCCACAGCTCGCCCAGCCGTTGGTGCACCGCGGGCAGATTTCGCGTGTCGATCCCCAGACGCAGCGACTCGTTCTTCTGCTCCACGTAACGCGTGAACACCGCAAGCGCCGAGTCGGTATTGCCCGCGAGGTCATAATTGCGCGCGATCGTCGGGAGCAGGCAGACCGTGCAGCCCACCTGGTCGGCTTCTCGGTAGTACCTCACCGCCTCCTCATACCGCTGTTCGCTCGACGCGATGTGCCCCAGGATGCGCAATCTCACGTACTCGTCGTTCGCCTGCGCCACGGTCTTCCGAGTCTCGTCGAATCTGGCCAGCATCTCTCGCGCCCGATCCGGGCGGCCCGCTTCCGCATAGGCGGCCGCGAGCGACTCATGTGGCCGGTCGATGGGAGGGATTCTCTCGAAGGCATGCCGGATCAACGCGCTGTCCAGAATCGCGCTCGCTGCCCGTTTGTTCCCGAAATAACGACTTTGGTCGATCGCCTCGTCAGCCGCCGCCAAGAGTGGCGCGGCGAGAATGCCCTGGGCTTCGTCTATTTGCCGGCCCTCCCGGCTCCATCGCCGCGCCTCGGCAACCTTGCCGCGAAGCAGCGCAAACCCTCCCATCCAAATAATGAGATTGCGACGCACCGCCGGTTCGCTACCGCGCGAGTTCCGAAAGGCCTGCATGATTGCGTCGGCCGAATCGTACTTCTCCGCGCGAAACAGCATATTCGCTCGCCAGCCTGGCGAAAACCGGTTGCCGGGAATGGCGTTTTCGTACTGCTCGATGGTTCGCAGAGCCTCGGCCTCCTTCCCGAGTCCTATCTGGGCGCGGAGGAGGTTGTTGAAGTACACAACCGCTGTGGGGCTTGCCGCCACGGCGCGAGCGGTGAGCAGCTCGGCCCGATCAAATCGCCGAAGATTGTTGTAGTCGAGCCCGAGGTTATTGAGCGCCGTGGTGTTGTTTGGCTGGAGCTCGAGCAGCGCTTCGTAGGCGGACATGGACTTCGCGAGGTCCGGCTCCGGGCCGCTCTGGAAGTACGCGGCGATCGTGAGATAGCGTTCCGGCTCGCTGAGACGGTCCCGGTGCGCGTAGGCCTTTTCGATCGCGGCGACGCGTTTGGCGGCCATTCCCCCGCGATTCGAGTACTCGATGGCCAACTTGCGGTACGCCATGGCAAAGCCGCTGTCGAGCGCAACGGCCTCTTCGAGAAGCGCGACGCCGCGCTCGAAGTCGAGAGCCTCCGAAAAGACGCGCACGCCCTGGACGTACTTCTTGAGCGCCTCGAGCGAGGGCGTCGTGACCTGCTCAAGCGGGGGTGCCGCGTTGATGCTCTTGAGCGATTCTCCGATCTTCGTCCGAACACTGCGCGACAGGCGATCGATGGCGCCGATGATCTCGCTCGCATCCTTGGCCGTCGCGCGCGACGTCGCCAGCACCTCACCGCTCTGCGCGGAGATCAGCTTGGCGCTCAGGACGTAGCTCCCGCCGAGCGAAAGCACCTCTCCGTCCACGATGGCTTTGATCCCTTCGCGCGCGGCGATCTCGCGCGCGAGCGCGTAGTCCACGCCGGTGTTCGCCGACCGCTGCATGCGCCGGAGTACTTCGCGGACCACAGTTGGCTGCACGACGTCGACGTTGCGCGACTGCGCCAGATCTGAGCGAAACGCCTCCGTCACCACAGGGCCGAGCGAGGTATCCGAGCTCGGACCCCTGAAGTCGGCGATCAGAACTTTCTCCCGTGCTCCGAGAACGCCCGAGGCCATCAGCGACGCCGCGGGTCCGATGCCGGTCGCTCGGCTGATCATGTAGCCGACGACGAGGAGCACGAACATGCCGAGTGCCGCGACACCGCCCATGGTGGTTCGGCGCCAGTTGACCCACGGGCTCGCTTTCACCGCGAGGCGGGTGAGCGTCGAGCGTTGCGCGACCGACCCCCCGGGCGTGAGCGCGCCCATCGTCAGGGCCTGGTGCGCGCCGTGATGGACGAAGTACGTGAACAGGATCACGGGCAGGCCCAGCGCCATGACGACGATCGCGCCGGTGAAGGCCCACGCGGGGAGCCCGATCGCGATGATCGCCGCGCGCGCGACGATCGCCACGACGACGAACGCGGACGCCCACAGCGCCAAAGCACGCCCGAGTCGCGGCCGTCCGCCAAGAAGGATTTCGGGCATCGCGGGATGACCGCCGCCGCTCGTGACGGTTTCCAGCACCTTCAGAAGATCGGTGGCCGATTGCGGCCGGCGATCGGCGTCTTTCTCGAGACACCGCATCACCAGCTCCGCCAACAGCGGCGGTGTGTCCAGGCGCACCGCGAGAATCGGCTGCGGCATCTCGCTCATCTGCGCCGCGAGCAGCTTCTGCGGCGTGCGCCCATGGAAGGGCGGCTGCCCCGCGAGCATCTCGTACGCCATGACACCAAACGCGTAGATGTCCGCGCGGTAGTTGGTTCCCGGATCGGCCGCCGCCTGCTCCGGCGCCATGTATGCCGGTGTGCCCAGCGCGCTGCCGATCTGCGTGAGCGTGGAGCCCGATGGACCGGTGCGCGCCGCCGCGATGGCTTTCGCGATGCCGAAGTCCGTCACGACGGCGCTGCCGCCCGTGATCAGGACGTTGTCCGGCTTGATGTCCCGGTGCACCACGCCGTGTTCGTGGGCGTACGACAGCGCCTTGGCGACGTCGCGCAGGATGCCAATGGTCTCCGTGATCGAGAGCGCGCCAGACTTCACCAGCCGCGTGCGAAGTGAATGGCCGTCGACCAGCGGCATCGTGTAGTAGGGAATGCCGTCGGTCTCCCCCGCCGCGTGCACGGGCACGATATGCGGGTGCGTGAGCTGCGCGGCGAGCTGGATTTCTCGCTTGAAGCGTTCGACGCTGACCCCTTCGCTCAGATCCGATGGCAGGACCTTGATGACCACCTTGCGGCCGAGCGCCATCTCCGTGGCGACGAAGACGCGCGACATGCCACCCCCGCCAAGCTCGCGCTCGAGGGTGTAGCTGCCGGACAGCGTATTCTGGAGTTGTTCGCGGAGGTCCGCGGCCATGGCGGGCGCTACGTGGTTGAGGTCACCGAATATGTGGCCGTGCACAGCGGGCGGCCAGCGCGAGAAGAGTCAATTCCTCTCGATGACCCATGCCCCGACGTGCAGCAGCCGCGCCTTCCATCTCTTCTCGATAAAAAGCGTCGCGTCCGACAGCGCGATCGACGCTGGACCGACCAATTTGCGCGCCGCGGGCCTGGTCTCACGCTCGAACTTCGCCTTCCGCGCGGTGCCCTCGGCGACGTGCCGAACGCTTACCACCTCGACCGCGGACGAGAGTGTAAACCCGTAGCGCTGGGCATGAAGGCGGGCGAACGCCGCCTGCAGGGCGTCGTGCTTGTCCTTCGGCTCCAGCGGCACGTCGAGCTCGTGCCCCTGGCCCTCGTAGCGCATCCTGGCGAACCAGGTGCGCCTCACGGCGTTCGACGTTCGAGGTTTGGTGTCCGAAGCGAGAGGTGTTGACGCGCTGCCGGTGAGCTCGTGGAGGAGCGCCGAGCGCTCGCTGTCCGACCACTCGTCCAGCCGCCGCATCACGCTGGCCATCGCCTCGCGCCGCTCTGCCGCGATCGCCAGGCCGAGCGCGCTGAGCACGCCCGCATGCGGTGGGACGATCACTCGCTCGATCCCCAGCATGTCCGCGAGTCCGCACGCGTGCAACGGTCCGCCGCCTCCAAAGGCGATCAGCGTACAGCTTCGCGGGTCGATGCCCCGCTCCACGCTCACGCGCCGGAGCGCGCGCGCCATCGTGGCGTCGGCCGTCGCGACGATGGCCTTCGCGACGCGCGCTTCGGTGTCGCCGCGGCGTTTCGCGAGGGACGCGATCGCATGATGAGCGCCGGCGACGTCCAGCGAAATGCCGCCACTCATTCGCGACGCTGTAATTCTATTGAGGGCGACATGGGCGTCGGTCACCGTCGGCTGCGTTCCGCCTCGATTGAACGCCACGGGCCCCGGAACCACACCGGCGCTGTGCGGACCCACCCGCAGCGCGCCCCCGTCGTCGGTCCACGCGATGCTGCCGCCCCCGGCGGATACAGTTTCCACCAGCACGCGCGGCATCGCGATCGGCACGTCCGCGACGTTGCCCCCCGGCTCCACGAGCGGCTCTCCGTCCAGAATCAGACCAACGTCAGCGCTTGTGCCGCCGATGTCGATCGTGAGCGCGCGATCGATCTTCAGCGCGCGCGCGACCGCCGCCGCCCCCACCACGCCCCCTGCGGGCCCCGAGAGCGCGAGCTGCACGGCGCCGCGGGACGCTTCGTCGATGGACCGCATCCCGCCGCTTGACGTCATCACACCGATCGTGCGGGGGCGGTCGGTGGGCCGGTTGCTCAACCGGTACGCAAGATTGCGGAGATATCGCGCGACGCCCGGCCGCAGATACGCCTCGGCCACCGTCGTCGCGGCGCGCTCGTATTCTCTGATCTCCGGAAACACCTCCGACGACAACACGACGTCTACGTCCGGCAGCCGCAGGCACAGCGCGTCGCGGAGCATCTGTTCGTGCGACGCGTCGCGATACGAGTGGAGCAGCAGCACCGCCACGATCTCGGGGCGAAGCGCCGCCACCTGATCGGCCGTTGCGCGAGCACCTTCGGCGGTGAGCGGCTTGGTGATGCCCTGCGGCTCGATGCGCTCGGGAACCGGGACGGTCCACTCGTGTGATGCGAGCGGAGGCGGATAGTCCGCCGAGAGATCGTAGAGCGATGCGCGGTTCTGCCGCCGGAGATACAGCAGGTCGGTGAATCCCTGCGTCACGCAGAACGCGACCTTGGCGCCTTTGCGTTCGAGCAGCATGTTCGTCGCGATCGTCGTCCCGTGTACGAACCGCTCCACGTTGGGCCGGCTCAGCGCGCGGAGCGAGTCGATGACCCCCTCGCTCTGATCCTTCGGCGTGCTCAAAACTTTTCGTGTTTCGACTCGGCCCTTCTCGTCGATCGCGACGAGATCGGTGTATGTCCCGCCGACGTCGACTCCAAGCCAAAGGCTCACGAGGCAGGTGGTAGGTGTCGGGTGCTAGGTGATAGGGGGTGCAATGCCGGATTGGCTCGCACCCAGAGTCCGTGCGCGACGGCGAAGTGCGGCGGGAGCAGCAACAGGATCATCGGAACGTTGTCCTGGTGGAACCAGGGCAGCCCTTTCAGCACGAGCGCGAGCGCGCTCAGCATCGCGATGATCACGGCGCATATGGCGGCGGGGCGCGACCACCGCGTTCGCCAGAGCGACATCGGCGCGAGCGCGACGAGAAAGAGCGCGAGCGGATTCAGGACCAGCAGGTTCTCGTTGTGATACCAGAACGCGTGCTTGGTGATCATCCAGCCAAGCAGCAGCACGACACCGAGGATGCCGACGATGAGTGCCCACAGGGCGACCTCGAACCCGAAGAACTTGTTCGCCGAACCAGATCTCCGCCCCACCCAGCCGATCGCGAAGAGCTCCGCCGCCAACAGGAGTCCAATGATGAGGTACGGGAGCGCTAGCGAAGGCGTGGTCTCGCGCTCGCGGTGGTTTTGGCTCTCATAGACGACGCGCTCCTCGGCCACCACCGGCACGAGTGCGCCGGACGAGTCTGGAACGCGCAGACCACGGATCGCGTCGCGCACTCGCGACGGCACGAACATGTTCTCCCAGACGGTGAGCTGCTTGTCGGCGGGTTGCGCGAGGGCCGCGTTGATCGCGAACTGCGTGACCTTCATGTCGTCAACGAGACGCAGCGTCTCGGATCGATACGTGCCCGTGCCTGGCTGGCTCGCGGTCGCGCTCTTGAATGCGCCACCGAGCGCGAGGTCGATCAGGTCACGCACGCGCGTGGAGCAATTGTCGAGAAAGTAGTCGTAGCGGTAGTACTTGTTCTCCTCGCGCGCGTTCCATTGCGCATAGTCGTACACCTTCTGCGCCTGCTCCGGCGTGAGGCCGAGGTGCTGGATGACGACGGTGCGATCCGTTCGCCGATAGAAATCGATGAAAAGGGGCGCGGGAACCGCGTCGACCCAGTATCTCAAATCGTTCCTGAGCACCCGGCCGAGATACCCTGGCTCTTGAAAGTCGAAGACGCCCCAGTTGTAGGCGACGTCGATGCCGCGCGCCGCGTCCCGAAACCAGATCGCGTTGTGGCCGAACTTCTCCCAGTAGTACTCGCCCTCGCCGATGGTGATGAGGTAAACGGCAAGGGACTGGGGGCTTGGGGCTAGGGGCTGGGGCGTTTGGGCTCCGAGGCTCGAGCCGAATGCCCAATGCGCGAACGCAATTGCGATCGCTTTCCTCACAGCCGCACTTCTTTACCTTCTTCCGCGCTCTTGTAGATCGCGTCGAGCACCTTGTGCACGACGATCTGATCCTCCGGCGGCTCGTACTTGGCGTCGCCACGAACCACGGCAATGAAGTGCGCGAGCTGCGCGCGATACGACTGGAAGAAGGCGCTCTCGCGAGCGGTCGCGCCGCTTGGCGAGACGTCCATCGGCCGCCCATTCAGCTCCTTGATGACGCGCAGCGGCGCCAGGCGCCCGCTTCCGCGCGTCGCCAGGATCTCGAACCAGAACCGGTCTTCTTCCCCGATGTAGCTCCAATTGACGTCGAACGAAAAACTGACTCCCGCCGCGCACTCCAGCTGCACGAGCATCGAATCCTCGACCGTCGTGGCGCCACGCCCCCTTTCCATCTGCGCGCTGACCCGCACGGGCGCGGGGAAATCGGCGAACCAGAGGGCGAGATCGAGCAGCGGATATCCCAGCTCCATGAACGCGCCGCCGCCCGCCTCGGCGCGGCGGTACCGCCATTCCCCCAGCATCCGCTTGAGCTGAAAGGCGCCGGCGCGAATGCCGACCAGGCGTCCCAGCTCGCCGCCGTGGAGAAACCGGTCGAGCGTCTGGGTATCCGCGCGAAAGCGGTTGTGATTGTCCGCCTGCACGATGCGATCGACCTTTGCCGCCGCCGCCAGGATGCGCTCCACTCCGCGCACCGACAGCGCCAGCGGACGGCCGCACAACACGTGCACTTTGGCCTTGAGCGCGCTCAGGACATGTGGCTCATGCAGGTGATTCGGCGTTGCCACGATGACGACGTCGAGCTGCTCCAGCTCCAACATGTCGTCGATGTCAGTGAAAACGTCGGGCACGCCGAATCGCTCAGCGATCGCGTGCGTCTTCGCGGCGTCATTGTCGCACAACGCCACGAGCTTGGCGCCGCGCATCTTGGATAGAATCGGCAGATGCGCGGTTTGTGGCACCGCGCCAACGCCGATCAACCCGACTCGCACCTCACTGGATTGGGCCAACGCTTGTTCCCGGGTAGTAGGTGCCGAGTATCGAGCGGAAGGAGTGACCAGCGCGCGCACGTCCGATCGCGCCCCACTGGCACATGCCGACGCCATGTCCATTACCTCGACCGCGAAACGTCAGACGTTCCAGCAGACCATCGCGGCCGTACTCCGGCTCGACGGAAAAATACGTGCTGTTCAGTATCTCGCCACCAGGCGCGCGCATGACGTAGCGGATGTCGTTGCCGCGGAGGGGAAAGGTGCCCCGATCCGTCTCGACCTCGAGCACGCCGACCCGACCGGACGGAGTGCGAGTGACGATCGCGACATGACGCGCGTTGCCCGGACCGGGAGCCGGGACCGACGCGTATGCCTTGAGGTACTCATCGAGGGCGGTGTTGAGCTGCGACGCCGACAGCGTGCGCGTCCACCGGTATCTCGGCGCCGCGTCGCAATAGTAGCGGTCGGTCGTCCCAACGCGGTCGCTCACCCGGCGGAGATAGGCCGAACCAGCGGTCCGCCAGACCTCGGGAGCTTCGGCGGTGCTTCCCCCGCAGGTCGAGGAATACAGCGCGTCCGCGACGCGACCCTGGTAGCGCAGCATGAGGCCGCGCGTGGCGTCCACCGCGGCGCTCGCGAGATCGTACTCGGCGTCGACGCCTCCATACGCCTGATCGACGATCGACGATCGCACGTCGAAGTCATTTCGGCCATTGAGGCGGACGTAGGCGTAGCTGCGGGACGCGACCGCTTGCGCCTGAAGCGCCGCGGAGTCGCCCCGCGGACGGTTCCCCATCTCGAGAGGAACTACGCCTTGGAGATAGTCCTCGAGAGACAGGCGGTTGAGGACGAGCAGCTCCGAGTCGCGGGACACGAAGACGACGATCTCACCGCGGTAACGCTTTCCGTTCACGGTGGCGAACCCATTGCCGTTCGCGCGAAGCAGGAGAGTGCTCTGCCACGGCGTCGCGGCGCCGTCGCGAATCGCGCGAACCTGCGTGCCCTGCGCCGAGCGCTCGATGCGCCACTGTTCATTGCGTCGTCCGCGTGCGGCCACGGTTCGGCCGTCGGCCTGGAGCCAGACGAAGTCGCTCGACGCGCCTACCCGCGGCTCGGGAGCGATGAGGGCGACGCGAATGCTGTGATCAGCGTCGGTGCGGGTTGGCCGCGGGCCGCGTGTCGCGCGTGTGGAGCACGAGGCCAGCACGAGCGCCAGAGCGAGCCCGAGCCACTTCAACTGCAGATCCCTCGCTGTGCTCGGGATGACATGTCGGTCATCTGCCGTAGGAACCGATGCTTGCGAGGGGGAGCGCGCGTCGAGCAGGTGCGAGGTGCTGGGTGCCAGGTGCTAGTGTGTCGACGACGCCGACCATGCGCGCCGTGAGATCGTAGTCGTCGATGACGGCCTCGATCCTAACGTCGAGTGTGGCCCCAGCTCTTAGCATCTCGCCCCTAACACCTAGCACCTCTGTCGTTCCGTCGATCTCATGCGCCTGCCAAACCGCGCGCGCTTCCACGCCGTCCCCGTCTACGCGATCCACGATCGCGCGAACGGTGCGCCCGATCCGCCCCTCGAACCGGTCGGCGGTGATGAGGCGCTGGAGCTCGTTGAGTCGCTCGAGCCGCTCTTGCTTCAACGATTCGGGAACGTCGTCGTCATATAGAGCATTCGCAGCAGTGCCCTCCTGCTGCGAATACGTAAACGCGCCGACGCGGTCGAACTGGACGTCCTCGAGCAGCGCGAGCAACGTCTCGAAATCGGCGTCCGTCTCGGCCGGGAAACCCACGATGCACGTGGTGCGAATGGCGACGTCGGGTACCACCTCCCGAATCCGCTGCACCTTCTCGCGAATCGTGCGGTTGCGCTCCGGGCGGCGCATGCGTTTCAGCACGTCGTCGGACCCGTGCTGCATCGGCATGTCGAAGTACGGCATGACGCGTGGCTCGGTGGCGACGAGCTCGAGGAGACGCGGCGTGATGCCGGCCGAGTAGAGGTACAGCATTCGGATCCATGGGATTCCGGTCTCGCGCACCAACGTTTCGAGGAGTCGGGGGAGCGACTCACCACTCCCACGCAGATCCCGTCCGTAGTGCGCGAGGTCCTGCGCGACGAGGTTGATCTCGCGCGCGCCTTGCGCTTCCAGGAGCTGCGCTTCGCGCACCACGTCGTCGAGAGTAAACGAGCGGTGACGTCCTCGCATGAGGGGAATCGCGCAGAAGGCGCAGCCGTGGTCGCACCCTTCGCTCACCTTGAGATATCGGACGTGAGGCATCTCGCCCGAAAACAGTCGCACGCCGGGATGCGCGACGGGCGCGTCGTCGATCAGGCCACGCTCGATGAGCTCGGGGACGAGACGATCCATCTGGCTCGCGCCGAGGAACAGGTCCACCTCGGGGAGCGCGGCTTCGAGCTCGGCGCGATGCCGCTCCACCATACAGCCCACGGCGACGATCGCCTGGGCGCGTCCCTCTTCCTTGAAGCGGCCCGCCTGCACGATGGCGTCGATCGATTCCTTCTTCGCGGCGTCTATGAAGCCGCAGGTGTTCACGAGGATGACGTCGGCCTCCTCGAGGTCGTCGGTCGGCTCGGCGCCCCGATCGGCGAGGTCGGCCAGGTAGCGCTCGGTGTCCACCGTGTTCTTGTCACAGCCGAGTGTGATGACGGAAACTTTCACCGATAGTTCCCGAACTTGAGCTCGACGCCGAAATCCTGGCCCCGCAGCAACGCCATGGCTTGCTGGAGATCGTCCTTGGAGGGCGCGGACACGCGGACCTGATCGCCCTGAATCGCGGCCTGGACTTTCTTGAGCTTGGCGTCCTTGATCGCGGCGGCAACCTTTTTTGCGGTGTCGGAATCGAGGGCGGTCTTGAGCTTCACGTCGCGCCGCACGCTGTCGTTGGTTGCGGGCGTCAGCTCGCCGACATCGAGGTTCTTCACCGAGACGTGTCGCTTGATCAGGCGGGTCTGGACGATGTCGAAGAGGGACTTCATCTGGAACTCGCTATCCGCGTGTAGCTCCAGCAGCGCCTCGGCGCGCTTGAACTCGATCGTCGCCTTCGAGCCCTTGAAGTCGTACCGCTGCGCGACCTCCTTCTGCGCCTGATTTACGGCGTTGTCGACCTCCTGGAGGTCTACACCGGTGGTGACGTCGAACGAGAAAGTCTGCGCCATGTTGTAAGCTAGTTGCGCGCAGCCAAAAGCTCAGCCCAGGTACGACTCCAGCGCGCGGGCGCGCGAGACGTGACGCAGGCGTGACAACGCTTTCTCCTTGATCTGCCTCACGCGCTCGCGCGTGATGCCGAGCAGGGCGCCGATCTGCTCGAGCGTCATGGGCTCCTCATCGTCGAGCCCGAAATACAAGCGGAGAATCTTGGCCTCGCGCTCCTTCAAGTGCGACAGCGCTTCCTCGATGGACTCCGTCAACGCCTTCTCGAACGTCTGCTCGTCCGGCGTCGGATTCATCAGGTCCGGCAGATAGTCGAGCAGCTTGTTGTCTTCCCCGGGCGTGAGCGGCGCATCGAGCGAGAGGTGCGTCTGCGAGATCGACATCGTCTTCGCGACTTCCTCTTCCGTGATCTCCATCCCTTCCGCGATCTCGGCGTGCGTCGCCTCGCGTCCCAGCTCTTGCAGCAGCGCATTCGCGCGCTTGCCGATGCGGTGGAGGGTGCCAGCCCGGTTCAGCGGTACGCGAACGATCCGGGATTGTTCCGCGAGAGCCTGCAAGATCGCCTGGCGGATCCACCACACGGCGTACGAGATGAACTTGATGCCCTTCGTCTCGTCGAATTTGTGCGCCGCGCGAATCAGCCCAAGGTTCCCCTCATTGATCAGGTCCGCCAGCGAGACGCCCTGATTCTGATACTTCTTCGCCACCGAGACGACGAACCGCAGGTTCGAGCGCACGAGCTTGTCGAGCGCCTCCTGGTCGTTGACCCGGATTTTCTGCGCCAGCCTGACCTCTTCCTCACGTGAGATGAGAGGATAGACGCTGATGTCGCGCAGGTACTGGTCGAGTGAGCCTTCCTCGTAGGAAGACTTCTTCGTGGCAGGTGGCATGCTGGACTACTCGCTAACGATACGGCAGGAACGACGGGAACAGCGGGAACGGCGGGGACCGCAACAACGATTTATCTCGAGAATACGCAGCGCGACAGAGGCATCGGCGCCGCGCATTCATCAGGCGTTTGTCTAGCGTACGAGCTCGCCCAAGCGATTCCACCGGATCCGGGTGATCCACGAGAGACCCTGCGAGGAATCGGGCGCGTAACTGTAGTAGATCACGAATGGGCGACCCTTGACGAGCGAATCCGCAACAAATCCCCAGTACCGGCTATCACTCGAGTTGTCGCGATTGTCGCCGAGCACGAAATAATTCCTCTTGGGGACGACCAGTGGTCCCCAATTGTTTCGCGTCGGATCGTATTGCACGCTCGCGCTCGCTGATTGGACGATATAGTCGCGCTGCCAGCGAAAACGGTCTTCCACGCGGTCCACGTCGGAGTTGTGCGACGCATAGGTCTCCGAAAGACGCTTGCCGTTCCGGTGCAACACGCCGTTCTTCATCTCGAGGGTGTCGCCCGGGAGACCGACCAACCGTTTCACATACGTCTTCGACAGGTCCTCGGGCGCCTCGAAGACGATGACGTCTTCGCGCTGGGGTTCGCCGAGCGCGGGCAGGCGCTTGTGGGTGAACGGAATCTCGGCGCCATACGCCAATTTGTTCACCAGCAGAAAGTCCCCGATGAGGAGCGTCCGCTCCATGCTGCCACTCGGGATCTTGAAGGCCTCCACGATGAACGTGCGGAGGACCAGAAAGAGCGCGACGGAGATCCAGAAGATCTTCGTCCATTCCCAGAGAAAGCCGAGGCCAAAGCCACGCCGCCGATTGACGTACTGCAGCGCGTCAACGCGCCGCTCGGGGGTAATGGCCCGGAAAACCGGATCCTTCTCAGTGGGAGGAGAGACTTCCATGCATTGAGGAGTTTACTGCCGTGTTCGGCGGCTTCAAGTAGCAGTCTGGGTGATCGTGCGACGTTGGAGGTGCGACCTTTGACGTCGGACGTGCCAGCTCGAACGTCATGTGTCCTACGTCGTTCGGCCCTTATTAAGACGGTTTCCCCTGCCCTTTCGTATCAATCCGGAGTGCCCAAATAGTTGTCTATTTGGGCTCGCTGGAGTTGCCCCGAAAAGTCGACGTAGCCGACCTTGGTTTCCGAGTAAAACTCGTACACTTCCCAGCCTCCTTCGCGGTGGCCGTTTCCAGTCTGTTTGACACCGCCAAAGGGGAGATGTGCCTCGGCGCCGATGGTCGGCGCGTTGATATATGTGATGCCGTTGTCGAGCTCATTCAGAGCGCGGAATGAGAGGTTCACGTCGCGAGTGTATACAGAGGACGAGAGGCCGTATTTCACTACGATGTTGATCGCGAAGGCATCGTCGGCACTGGTGACGCGAATCAC
>JBBDXZ010000090.1:0-21405 GCA_040902075.1 Gemmatimonadaceae bacterium | reverse complement strand
GATCTCCACGTAGACCGCGACGCTCCTGGTCGCGGGGTCGACCGTCGGGCTGACGCGCGCGACCTTGCCATCGAATGAGCGGCCGTCGGCCGAGAAGTGCACGACCTGGCCGACGCGCACGGCGTTGGCCTGTCGCGCGGGCACGGCGGCCCCGAGCTCGAGCACGTCGCTGCGCACCAGCGTGAAGAGGCCGGCGCCGCGCGCGACGTGCTCGCCATTCTCGACCAGCCGGCGTGAGATCACACCGGTCGTCGGCGCCATGATGCGCGTGTCGCGCACCAGGGAACCGGTAGCGCGGACGCGCGCCTGGGCCGCGGCCAGCCGCGCGCGCGCCGTGGTCACGCTCTGCTGCGCCGTCTTGAAGTCACGCTCCGACACCGCGCCCGCGCGGAAGAGCTCCGTGGTTTGCTCCAGGTTCCATTGCGCCGTGGACAGCTCCGATTGCGCGGCGACGCGATCGGCTTCGGCGCTGGTGAAACCGCTTTCCTGCTCGGACGACTCGAAGCGAGCCAGCACCTGTCCGGCGCGAACGCGCTCGCCCTCACGCACGTAGACGCCCACGAGATCACCCTCCAGGCGCGCGCGAACTTCCACGGTCTCGATCGGACGCAGGTCGCCGGTCACGGCGATGCCTTCTTCGATCGCGTCCCGGCGAACCGCGGCGACGTCGCTCGCCGCGAGAGTGATGGTGGTCGCGGCGCGGCCGGAACCGCCGGGCGCTCCCACCCCGCTCGACGGAGAAGCCGGGGCTCCATCCGATCCGCCACCCGACGTCGACCCGGTTACCGACGCCGCGTTTGCCGGACGTGCCTGCGCCGAAGAAACGCTCGCATCATCGTCCCCCGAACACGCCGACAGCAACAACACCGTGGCGAGCATTCTCGCGCTCTGAATCTGTCGCACTAATTGTTGTTGTTGGTCCGGCGCGTGGACCCGCGCGCCATCGCGGGCACTGGAATTGGCCTGCCGAGCGAGCGTGCCAGCTCGGCGGTCGCGAGATACAGGTCGATCGTGGCACGCGCCTCTCCGCCCTCGGCGGTCAGCAGCGCGAGTTGCGAGTCGGACACTTCCAACTGCGTGCTCAGGCCGCGTGAGAATCGCAAGGACGCGAGGCGGAACGCCTCCTGCGCCTCGTTGGAATTCTGCCGACGCGCATCGAATACCGACTTGGCCCGCTGCAACTCCGCGCGCGCGCGCGCGACTTCGACCGCGACTTGCTCCTGCTCCTGGCGGAGCTCGAGGTCCGCGATCCGTGTCGTCGCGCGTGCCAACTCGATGGCGCTCTTGGCTCGCAAGCCGTCGAATACCGGCCACGAGAACTGGACGCCGAGGCTCCGGTCCTCGAACCAGCCACCGTTCTGACAGAGGCGGCCAGGCGTACCGCCCGGCGCACAAGACGCGGCATCGAGGAATCCTCGCTGCGACGGGAACCCAAAGCCCGTGGGCGGAAAGGCCATGAAGCCGGTCTGGAAGAACGTCGTGACCGTCGGCATGAACTCCGCGCGAGCCGCGGTGATCGCCAGCCGGCGGCCGCGCGCGACCAATTCGGCGGACCGGAGCGCCGCGCGGTCAGGACGCGCCGTCGTATCGAGATACGATGCGACCAGGGTCTGGGCCGCGTCGGGGTCGATCGTGCTCGTGAGCGCCAACGGCAGGCCCAATGGCACGTTGAGGAGACGTTTGACCTCGAGATGCGCGAAGTCGCGGTCGTTCCGCGCCTGAATTGCCAGCGGCTCGATGTTGGCACGCTCTACTCTGGCGCGAAGCACATCGTACTGAGCGGCCCGGCCAGCCGTATGAAACTGCTGGACCTGCGTGAGACGCGACGACGCGAGCTGCAGGTTCGTCTCCTGAAGCTGAACAAAGCGCTCCGCGAGCAGCGCACCGAGGTACGCGCGCTGGATCTCAACGGTGAACAGCGCGCGCCGTTCCTCGGCGTTCAGGCGACTCGCTTCCGCGAGCGCCGCTGCCGCCCGCGCGGTTGCGACGAGCCGGCCTCCCTGAAAGAGCGTCTGGGAGAGGTTCGCGTTCAGCGTGTACGAGTTTGGTTGATTGAACACGGCGCTCACGGCGTTGCTGCGAGCGCTCTCGAAGGTGCGGGCATACGAGCTGTTGATGCGCAGCTGCGGCAGCAGCGACGCGCGAGCGGCATCCACCTGGGCTCCCGCGATGTCGGCTTGCGCGGCACTGAGGCGGATCTCGTCACCAACACGCAAGCCGATAGTCACCGCTTCATCCAGGGAGAGGCGGAGCGTATCCGGTTGCGCGGCAGAGCGTTGAGCGAGCGCGGGACCGACCACCGCGAGCTGAATCGCGCCGCAAAAAAGAGCGATTGAGCGGTACGTCATCAGATATAGTATACGCCGGAGGAGCGACAGACGTTGCCGATTGTGCCGGTAGCACATTTGTGTTATTCAAGCCGCGACATCGTGGCGCGATCGCGCCGGAGGCACCCATGAGACAATGGCACGTCAGGCGGCTCGGCGTGGTGGTGTTCGGGCTCCTGGTCGGGGCGTGTGCCTCGAATCAGTCGAACACGGCCGACACTCGCGCTCGCCAGGCAGGGACGAGATCCATGAATTCACTCACCGCGGAAGAACGCGCCGCAGGTTGGAAGCTCCTGTTCGACGGGCACAACGCGGATCAGTGGCGCGTCTATCAGAGCCAGTCGGGGTCGGCCGGGTGGTCGTCGAAGGATGGAGCCCTCATCAAGAACGGGCCGACCGATGACATCATCACCCGCGAACAATTCGGCGACTTCGAGCTGGCATTCGACTGGAAGCTCAGCCCCGGAGGGAACGCCGGAGTTTTTTACCGGGGCACCGAGGAGTACGAAAAGATCTATTGGACGGCGCCCGAATATCAGCTCCTCGATGACTCACAACATGACGATGGTCAGAACCGGCTCACTTCCGCTGGCGCGGCGTACGGCCTCTACCCGGCGCCGGCCGGCGTGGTCCGACCCGGCGGCGAGTGGAATTCCTCGCGCATCGTCGTCAATGGCCCGCACGTCGAGCACTGGCTGAACGGAGCGAAGCTGCTCGAGTACGAGCTGTGGAGCGCCGACTGGGAAGCCAGAGTCAAAGCGAGCAAGTTCGTCGAGTGGCCGAAGTACGGACGGGCGCGGCGTGGGCATATCGCCATCCAGGGCGATCATGAAGGCGACCTCGCGCTCCGGAACATCCGCATTCGTGAATGACAGCGGTCTCCCCCCACTTTCCATCTCGCGCTATGTCCAACCGGCTCAAGCTCTCCGTAATGATGTTTCTCCAGTTCTTCATCTGGGGCGCGTGGTACACCACCGTCGCCGTCTACATGACGCAGCACGATATGGGGACGCTCACGCACTGGCCGTACACGGTCAACCCGATCGCCGCCATCGCCGCGCCGTTTTTTCTCGGCCTGGTCGCTGACCGCTATTTCGCGACCGAGAAGGTGTTGGGCGTGCTGCACCTATTGGGCGCGGCGGTGATGTTCATGGTGCCGCAGGCGACTGGCGCGCCAGCGATTTTCATTCTGCTGCTGCTGCTGTACAACCTCTGCTACATGCCCACGCTCGGCCTCGCCAACTCGCTGGCGTTCCACCATATCCAGGATCAGGAGCGGCAGTTTCCCATGATCCGCGTGTTCGGCACCATCGGCTGGATCGTGGCTGGGCTCTTCATCAGCTTCGTTCTCGGCCGGCTGGTGTCAACCGTTCCGGAGCAGACGGCGCTGCCGCTTTATACCGCGGCGACGGCGAGCGCCCTGCTGGGAATCTTCAGTTTCACCTTGCCGCACACGCCACCGCCTGCCGCCGGGCAGCAGGTCTCGATCCGTTCCATCATGGGCTTGGATGCGCTCGCCCAGCTCGGCAGTCGTCCGTTCTATGTCTTTATCGCCGCGTCATTGTTGCTGTGCATACCGCTCGCGGCGTACTACAACTTCACTCAAATCTTCCTCACTGACGCCGGCGTGACGAACATCGCGGCCACGCAAACGCTCGGCCAGGTGTCCGAGGTCGTCTTCATGCTGCTCATGCCGTTCTTCTTCGTGCGGCTCGGCGTCAAGTGGATGCTCGTGGTCGGCATGGCGGCTTGGGTGCTGCGCTACCTCCTTTTCTCCATCGCGGCGCCGGACGCTGTCTTTTGGCTCATCCTCGCCGGCATCCTGTTGCACGGGGTCTGCTATGACTTCTTCTTCGTCACCGGCCAGATCTATGTCGATAAGAAGTCGACTCCCGCCGTACGAGGCCAGGCGCAGGGCTTCTTCGTGCTGGTGACATACGGCGTCGGCATGCTCATAGGCGCCCAGGTCGCCGGCAACGTGTACAATCGGTTCCTTGCGGGCGCCACGAGGCTGACGCTCGAGCAGTGGTCGAGCTTCTGGCTTTTCCCGGCCGCCTTCGCCGCGGCGGTGCTGCTGCTGTTCGCGTTGCTCTTCCGCGAGAAGGAGAAGACGCCGGCGGCAGGTGCGCTTCCGGGGAGGTAATGTCCAAAGACCCGAAGAGTGGCTGCGTCCTACGTACCGGAGCGGCTGGAAGCTCTCGGGTTCCACGTGCCGCTGGCAACCGCGGGGACAAACTGGTCGAGTCCCCGCGGAGGAAAATCGAGCGTACGGCCGGATTCCGCGCTCTTGTACGCGGTCATCAGAATCTGGACGACCTCGAGGCCGTCGTCCCAGGTGAGGAGCGGTTGCTCTTTGCCGAGGAACACTCGGACGAAATGCCGATCCTCGGCCTCGTAGCCGTATGCGGCGGCCTCGTTGGGGACGACCGGCATCAGGCCGATCTCGGCGTTTTGCTTCTCAACCAGATCTTCGCCGGCTTTTCCTTTTACTTCGCGGCTGAAGAAGCATCGCAGCCCCGAATCCAGCGAATTCCATTGCATCGAATACTCGGGGCCCAGCAGCTCGGCTGACAGCCGCAACCCCGCGCCGATGTAGCTCCACGACGTCGACGCTTCCCCAACGACGGTAAAGCCGTCCTGCGTCTCGAACTCGATCAAGAGGCTCGCGAAATCCTCCGACGGCGTCTTGGCGTAGTTCACGCCTCCCATCGTCTTCGCCAGTCGCTTCGCGTACTCGGGGCGCGACCACTTGAGGCTCGCGATGTGCGCCGTGACCCGAACGGGTGTCACCGTGCTCAATGGCTCGCCGGGCTTGGTGAGCAGATGGCGCACGACGAGCGCTGAATGGCACATCATGTCGTTCAGCACGCCGCCGCCCTGGAGCTCGCCGCGCCAGAACCATGGCATGTGCGGCCCGCTGTGCTCTTCGGCGGCGCGTGCCAGATACGGTCGCCCCGTCGTCGACGCACCGCGCGCCCACGTGAGCGCGCGCCCCGCCTCCACGTGCGGCGCGAAGAGCTGGTTCTCGAGATATCCGTGCTTCAGGCCGACTCGATTGATGTGCTTCAGTACCTGTCGGGCTTCGGCGACGTTGCGCGCCAGCGGCTTCTCGCACGCAATGCCCTTGAGCTGGCCGCGTCCGCTCTCGATCGCGCTGACGATCTCCTCCACGTTCTCGACGCGCGCGTGATTCGGGCCGGTGAGCCAGAGGGCGTCGATCGCGGGATCGGCGACCATGTCCGTGATGGTCGCGTACGCCTTGGCTCGGCCGACATCGAGATCGCGAGCGAAAGCCGCAGCGCTCTCCGCGTTCTTGCGGTTCGGGCTCCAGACACCAAGCACGTCGGCGTCCCGGATCGCGCGAAAGCCCTGCAGGTGAAACCGCGCGTTGAATCCGCTGCCGACGAGGCCGACACCCAGTCGCTTTTCGGTCATCGATTCGAATGGATGCGTGTGTTCATGAGGTCGTAATTCACGCCGAGCTTGTCGAGCGCGGGCGGCGGGCATCCGTCCCAGTGATGAAAGACGTTCCCGATGTACTGCACGTCCTTCCAACCCATCGCGCTCGAGAAGAAGCCGGACGCGGTGAGATCGCGGAAGCGCGTGAAAAACGCGACACCGTGGCTGAACTCCGGCCGCGCCCTTCTCGGGAAGGCAATATCGTCGAGGATCTGGCGGCGCTGGGCGTCCGACGCCGTGACGAACGTCTTGGTGAAGCGCCTGCGCGACTCGTTGTCGATCCAGGCCAGTCCACCGCGCATCGAGCTCTGGCTGGCGGGCGATGCGTCCTTGTCCGACAACAGGAAGTCCATGAACTCGGGGACCTTTGCGTCTGTCGCGCTTCCGGACCGCGCGTCGCGTGGAATGACGTAGTCCGACAACATGCGGACGAGCTGCCACTCGCGGCGGTTGAAGAACTTGGGAGCGTAAGGCCGTCCCTGTCCCTGCTCCGGGCTTTCGGCGAGCGATTCCATGCCGCGCAAGGCGCGCTCGAGCTGCGGTGAGCCGACCTCGAGAAAGCTGGCGGTGGAGATCATGGCAAACGCCTTCAGCACATCGCGGCGATTCATCTGCTGCGTCATAGCGCCCCCGCCTTTCTCTGCTCCGTGATGTAATCGGCGGTTCGCCAGGAGAGCGCGAGAATCGTCCAGGTGGGATTCTTGTCGGCCTGTGATACGAAGGGACCGCCATCGGCGATGAACAGATTCTTGCAGTCGTGCGCCTGGCAATTGCTGTTCACCACCGACGTCTTGGGATCATCGCCCATGCGCGTGCAGCCGAGCTCGTGGATGATCGCTCCGCCAGTCGAGATGTTGTAGTTCTGCTCTTTCGTCGGCATGGGCGCGAAAACCTGTCCGCCCATTTCGGCCACGAGCGCGCGAAACGTCTCGTGCATGTGGCGCACCTGGTTGTATTCGTGGTCCGTCCATTTCCAGTGGAAACGGAGGACGGGAATGCCGAAGCGATCCACCACGTTGGGGTCGATCTCGCAATAGCAGTTTTCGTTCGGGATCTGCTCGCCGCGTCCGGAGAAACCGATCCTGGCGCCGTAGTACCGGCGGTAGTCTTCCTTGAGCTGCTGACCGTAGCCGCCACCCGGCGGATACCGGTGAATGCCTCCCATGAATCCGGCGCCGGGTTGGTGCAAGCCGCCCCACACTTCGATGTGATAGCCGCGCGGAAAGTCCAGTTTCTTGTTGTCGAGCCACCACGGCATGTACACGTGCTGCCCGCCGATGCCGTCCTCGTTGTGGGGCACATGGTCCATCATCGACGGGATGAAACCGACGACGTCGGCGCCGGTCGTGTCGGTGAGGTACTTGCCGAGCGTGCCGCTGGAGTTCGCGAGACCTTGCGGAAACTGCGACGACTTGGAATTGAGGAGAATGCGCGCCGATTCACAGGCGCTCGCCGCGAGGACCACGATGCGAGCGCGCACATGCCGATCGGCGCCGGTGCTCTTGTCGATGTACGAGACGCCCGTGGCGAGGCCGTCGGAACCGACCGTGACCTCGCGGGCCATGGCGTTCGCGATCAGAGTCAGTCGCCCCGTCGCGCGCGCCGGCGCGATCAGCACGTCGGGACTGGAGAAATTCGCTTTTACCGTGCAGCCGCGGTTGCACTGGCCGCAGTAGTGACAGGCCTGGCGCCCGTGAATCGGCTGCGTGATGATCGACATGCGCGCCGGGATGCACACCACGCCCAGCTTGTCGGACGCCTTTTTCACGAGCAGCTCGTAGCAGCGCGGCTTCGGCGGCGGTTGGAAAATGCCGTCCGGATGATTCCGCAGACCTTCGTTCGTTCCGAAGATCCCGACGAGCCGATCGACGCGATCGTAGTACGGCGCGACGTCGTCGTACGAGATGGGCCAGTCGTCGCCGAGACCATCCCTCGACTTCCCCCTGAAGTCGTCCGGGCCAAAACGAAGGGAAATCCGCCCCCAATGGTTCGTGCGTCCTCCGAGCATGCGAGCGCGCCACCACCGGAACTGTGATCCGCCGGCGACCGTGTACGGCTCGCCCTCGATGTCCCACCCGCCATCGCAGGCGTCGAACTCGCCGAATGGGCGCAGCTTCGTCGCGGCACCACGCCGCGGCGACGCGTACGATGGAAGCAGCATTTGCGAGCTCTTCGACGCATACCATTCCGGGCCCGCCTCGAGCATCACCACCCGAGCGCCCGCATTCGCGAGCGCGTGAGCGGCCATACCGCCTCCCGCGCCCGAGCCGACGATGCAGACGTCGTAGACAGTGGGAGCGCGGACCGGTGTAGTGGAACGCTGCTGCATCAATACTCCAGTGCGTTGAGGTAATCGAAGCTCTTCTTCGCGAACGCCATCGGATCCGGCGGGGAATCATGCTCGACGAACGCGTGCTTGACCGACTTCTGTTGCTCCGCGTCGAGCCGGAGAATCGACCCGAAGTTTATCGTTCCCGCGCCGACGTCCACCTGCGCGTGGGCCGGCGGCCCGGCGGAATCCTTGATGTGCAGCATCGAGAAGCGCGATGGATGCGTCCGGAAGTACTCCATCGGATCACCGCCGGCCTTCACCGTCCAGTACACATCCATCTCGAAGGAGACGAGTGCCGGGTCGGTCTCCGCGATCAAAAGATCGAACGGAAGCACGCCGTCCACGCGCACGAACTCGAAGTCGTGATTGTGGTACGCGAAGCGAAGGCCGCGACCGCGCGCGCGCTCGCCGATGCGATTGAACTCCGCCGCGACCGCGCGCCACGTCTCGGCGCTCCGGCGGACGTTGTCCGGAAGCCAGGGCACCGTGATGAACTGGTGGCCGATCGTCGCCGCTTCGTCGGCGGTCCGATCCCAGTTCGCGCGCACGACGTCGTAGCCGACATGTGTCGACGGAGCGGCGAGACGATTCTGGTCGAGGATCTGTCGCACCTGCGCGGGTGTGCGGCCGAAATAGCCCGCGAACTCCACCTCCCGATATCCGATCTCCGCGAGACGCGCGAGCGTTCCTGGCATGTCCCGCTGCATCGCCTGACGCACGGAATACAGCTGAATGCCGATCCGGTCCCAGCGGCGTCGCGCGGCGGCGGCGGTGGTAGCCCCTCCTTGCAGGGCCGGCCCGGACTTCCTGCATGCGGCGACGGCGGCGAGGGCGCCTACCGTCGCGAGAAAGCTTCGTCGAGTGAGCATGGCGCGAATTATGGCCCGCGCCGGACCGGTCGGCTAGCGGTGCATCCCGTCCATGAGGACCAGCCTTTTTCGCCGGCTCACCACCAACCGTAAGGCCTCATAGACGCGTGGATCCAGCATCGCACCTACTGAGCCCTGCAGCTTCTCCACGGCGTCTTCCGGCGATATCGGCTCGCGGAACGCCCGGCTCGACGTCATCGAGTCGAAGGCATCCGCGGCCGCCAGGATCCGCCCGCCGATCGAGATCTTCTCACCCATTCGGGCGTGCGGGTAGCCGCTGCCATCCCACTGCTCGTGATGGTCACCCACGAACACGACGACGCGCTCGATGTGGCGCAGCGGCGTCAGAATCTCGACGCCGATCCGGACATGATCCTTCACGTGCGCGAACTCTTCGGCATTGAGCGGACCGGGCTTGTTCAGCACGTACTCGCGAATTCCGATGTTGCCGATGTCATGGAGGTGGCCGGCGATGCGCACGTCTTCGACGACATCCGGCGGAAGACTCATGCTTTCGCCGATGGACGCGGCCAACTCGGCAACTCGCGCGGAGCGACCGCGCTGATAGACGCCCTTCGCTTCCATCGCGGTCACGAGCGTCTCGACCAGACTGACGGTCAGATCGCGCAGGTGTGCTCGCTCGAGCTCCAGCTCTTTGGTGCGTTCGGACACTTCCTCCCGGATCGCGCGCTCGACGCGGCGCTGCTCCGTGAGCCGCGAGCGCTTGCGGAGGGCCCGCGTCACCGCGTCGTAGAGATCGTGGAGCTCGATGGGCTTCGTGAGATAGTCCAGGACGCCCTGGGCCATCGCCTGCGTCGCGGTCGGCGCGTCATTGACCGCGGAGAGCATGACGATGCCGAGGTCGGGATCGGATTTCAGAGCGGCCGGAACGATCTCCACGCCAGACAGGCCCGGCATGCGCACGTCGCACAACATGAGATCGAATCTCGAGCCGGCGAGCGTCTCGAGCGCAGCACCTCCCGACTCCGCCGTCGCGACGTCGAATCCGCGCGTGCGGAGATACTTCGCCAGCACGAGACGAATCGTGCTCTCGTCGTCCACGACGAGAATACGCGGGTTGGCGGCGGCGCTCCTAGACGACAGGGTCTGTCCGTCGTCGACGGCCAAAGACGTCATGCCGGCATCCTGCTCTGAGCCGTCAGGGTCGGTGTCTGCCCTCGAGGAAGTATGAGCGCCAGCGTGGTCCCGTCGGCCTTCGATCCACGAACGTCCAGCCGTCCGCCGCAGCCGCGCAGAATGCTGTCCACGAGTCCGAGGTCAGGGACATCCGCGGCTTCCAGCGCCGGATGTTCGGGTCGGAAAGGCAAGTCGAAATACGCGGGAGTGATGTCCGGAACGGTGCCGGTGCCGGAGTCGGTGATCTCGACCGCCACCTCGGCGGGGGCGCGATCGTGGACGCGTACATCGATGCAACGGTTCACCGTGCCGTGCGACTGCAGCTCCGCGAAGCGCAACGCGATCAGCAGCGCGTGTTCGAGGCCCCGCGCATCGACGCGTACCGGCATGAAATTGGGAACGGTCTCCAGCTCGAGCGCGATACCTTGTTCGCGAATGGCGTAGCCCCGGAACCGGACGATGCGTTCGGCGATACCGTTGAGATCGAGAATGCCGTCCTGTGCGTGAGTATCACGCTGAAAGTCGAGAATGTCGTGCAGCACGGTGAACGCGCGCGCCAATTCCTGCCTGATCTGCCGAACGGCGGCGCGCTGTCCTTCATCGCTGAGATCCTCCACCAGCAGCTGCGCGATGGCCGACGCGCCCGTGAGCGGGTTGGCGATCTGGTGCGCCATGCCCTCGATGATGGCGCCCACGGAACGGAGCGCGATGCCGCGCCGCCGCAACTCCGCGTCGTTCCGAGAGACCAGGGCATGCAGCACGGCCGCGGCGGTTTCGAGGAGCGCGGCCAACTCGCTATCGACTGAGAATGTCGGCGCTGGTCCCTCGCTGCCGAGGAGAAGCGCCCCGACCACTCGCCCGTTCGCGCGGAGGGGGACAACGAGCGCACCGGTCGCCGGATCCACACCGGGCTGCGCACGCAGAGCAAGCTCTGGCTCGAGTACCGCCGGCCACGGATGAGGCGCGCCGAGCTCCGCTAACACCTGGAGTGTCAAACCATCACGGTCACGCACACCAATGGCAAGCGACGAGGCGTCATCCAGGGCCGGGGTCAATGCCTCGAGGAGAGCGAGCGCTCCCGCGCGCGCCGTCTCGGCATCGAGCAGAACGCCGAGCACTCGGGACTCGACGTCAAGCGTGGCAATTGGAAGCGCGGTGGTGGGGCGATGCATGCCAATGGTATCGGCATCCCAGGCGCGATTCTTTAGGTCAATCAGTCTCCGACGAAACGAACCGTGACAGATCGCTGGATGATTCCGGACTCGACGCCGCGCGCGAGAAACTGTCTCACCGCCTCTCGTCCACGGCTCCCGTAATCGAGGGTCCAGTCATTGACGTACATGCCGACAAAAGTGTCGGCCATGTCCCGGTCGAGTCCTCGCGCGTATTTCATGGAATGATCCAATGCCGCCTTCCTATGCTTCAATCCATACGCGATACTGTCGTGAAGATGGCGCGAAATCTCATCAATTAATGGCTCGCCCAGGTCCTTTCTGATGACGTTCCCGCCGAGTGGAAGCGGGAGACCTGTTTGGTCGAACCACCACGCGCCCAGATCCATGATGAGCCGAAGGCCGCGGTCCGCGTAGGTCAATTGGCCTTCGTGAATCAGAAGGCCGAGATCGACGTCGCCATCGACAACCGCGTCCTCGATACGGTCGAATGGCGTCACGACCGGCTCGAACTCAGGCTCGAAAAGACGCAGCGCGAGGTAGGCACTCGTCAGCAAACCGGGTACGGCCACCCGTTTGCCATGAACCTCACCAGGGGACATGGGCAACCGACCGACAAGCCGGGGACCGTACCGGTCTCCCATAGAGGCTCCGTGCGGCAACAGTGCATAGCGATCGGACAGGTACGCGTATGCGTGGATGGAAACCGCGGTGACCTCGAGCTCGCCACGCAGCGCGCGTTGGTTGAGTGACTCGATGTCCTGCAGCTCGTGTTCGTAACGAAGGTTGCCGGTGTCGATCTTCCCCTCGGCAAGCGCGTAGAACATGAACGCGTCGTCCGAATCCGGGCTGTGGGCGACACGGATCGTCCGCATCAGCGCTCGCGCTTCTGTCGCCACTCAGCCAGCGCGATCTCGATGTCGTTCTGGTGGAGCAGGTACTCGGGCAATTGCTTCTGTCGCTCGGAACGTTCCGCGCGTGACAACTGCTCCAGATATCGCATCGACGCGCGCTCGTCGCCGCGGAGACGGGCGGCCCGAGAGGCGAGCACGAGTCCAAGCAGGTGTTGCGATTGAGCGCTCAGAATCGTGTCCGCCTGCGCGGTCGCAAGCCGAGCGTCGCCCGCGACCTCCGCCAACCGTCCGAGATCGTACCGTTGATCGACGGTGAGGCTGCCGAGTGCTTCGTACGCTTGCATGGCCATCGGCATGAAGAAGCGCACGCTGTCGACGCGGCCGCGTTCCGCGGCTCCCATGATTCGGTCATAAAGCCGCTCGGCACGCTCCGCCGGAGAGAGGGAAGAAATGTCGGGCGCCCGTCCCCCCCCTGAGCCGGCGAACGGAGCGCCCTCTCCCATGGCCGCGATCGGCGACGATTCGATTTCGCGCGGGCGGTCGAACCGTTGAGCCGCGGCGAGCGCGATGAGCGCGAGCAGGGCTATCGCCGCAACTGCCCACGGGAGCGCGTTCCCGACCCCGGAAGGTCGTTCCAGGGGCACGACGCCCGCGGGCGTTCCGCACCGGTGACAGAACTTCGCTCCGGGAGTGAGGGGAGCTCGACATGTGGCGCAGGCGGCTCCCTGAAGGGGCGCGCCGCAGCTCGCACAGAATTTCCCTGTGGCGTCAGCGCCGCAGGTGGGACATGGCGTGGTCATCGGCGGGAAATCTAAGCGCCGATGGCCACGCGCCTGGACCTATTGTGAGTGCGACCCGCCCGGCTCGGAAATGCGCTCGATCGTTTCCTCGGCCCGGTCATCGTCGCGCGCTTTGCGCACGACATCGGCTTGGGCAAGAATGCCGACCAACGATCCGCGCTCGTCCACGATGGGAATGCGGCGGACCTGCTCGGAAGCCATCGTCTCCATGGCGCTGTCGAGATCCTCGTCCGGCCGACACGTCTTCAGCTGATCCGAGCTCATCACGTCGTGTACACTCGTGTTCACGTCCTTACCTTCGGCGACGATCCGCAACGCAATATCGCGATCGGTGATGACGCCGATGAGCCGCCGCGATGCATCGACGACGGGGATGATGCCGACGCTTTCTTCCTTCATGAGCCGCGCGGCCTCTCGAACGGATGTCTCCGGAGTGACGGTGCGTGGCTCGCGCGTCATGACGTCCTGGATTTTCATGGTTGCCCTCAGGTTGGCTATGGCGGTTCAGGCGGCAAGCGCTGTGCCTTTTGGAGAGGAAGGGAGCAGGGAGCAGGGAGCAGGGAGCACGGCAGCGAAAGCCGGGGCGGAAGTGTTGACCTTCGCATTTTGGAGTTCTTACTTCACCGCAGCATTCTGCACCCTGCTCCTGCTCTGCTCCCCGCTCCCTGCTTCCTGCTTCCTGCTCCCTCCCAAGTGGCCTCCCGCTCAATCACTCCCGACGTCCGCGGCGCGTCGCCGAAGGACGTCCTCGAACTCGCCAGGACGCTGAACGTCCGGTCGATGCGGTTGCAGTTCACCGACATCCTCGGCGTGAACAAGAACGTGGAGATCCCGGCGTCGCAGTTCGCGAAAGCGCTCGCCGGGGACATCATGTTCGACGGCTCATCCATCGAGGGATTCGTTCGCATCGAAGAGTCGGACATGCTCCTGGCGCCGGACCTTTCGACATTTCGCTTGTTCCCGTTCGGGAGTGCCGACGCGCGTGTCGCGCGCGTGATCTGTGACATCAACCTCCCCAACGGCGATGCCTTCGCCGGCGATCCCCGGGGCGTGCTCAAGCGTCACATCGCGCGCGCAGCCGAGATGGGCTTTACGATGAACGCGGGGATGGAAGCGGAATTCTTTCTCTTTCGTCCATCGATCGACGGCGGAGCGAGCACGGCGACGCATGACGTGGGGAGCTACTTCGATCTGGCGCCCGCCGATCTGGGAGAGGAGGCGCGCCGCGCCATGGTGGACGCGCTCGAGCAGATGGGCTTCGAAGTGGAAGCGTCGCATCACGAGGTCGCGCACGCGCAACACGAGATCGATTTTCGGTATGCCGACGCGCTGCTGACCGCGGACAACATCGCGACCTTCCGATTTGTCGTGAAGCACATCGCCCATCAATTTGGACTGGTAGCGTCCTTCATGCCCAAGCCGATTTTTGGGCAGAACGGCAGCGGCATGCACACGCACCAGTCGCTGTTCCGGGGCAAGGACAACGCGTTCTGGGACAAGAAAGCCCAGTGGGAGCTCTCGAAAGTCGCGCTGCACTACATCGGCGGCCTCCTCACGCATGCGCGCGGCATGTGCGCCGTCACGAATCCCCTCGTGAATTCGTACAAGCGGCTCGTACCGGGGTACGAAGCTCCGGTGAACGTGGCGTGGTCGATGCGCAACCGATCGCCGCTCATTCGCGTTCCCGAGCGGCGCGGGTCGGGTACGCGGGTCGAGCTGCGTTCTCCGGATCCAGCCGCCAATCCCTATCTCGCGCTTGCCGTGATGCTGGCTGCCGGACTGGACGGCGTCGCGACCAAGGCGGACTGGCGCGAGCCGGTGAACGAGAACATCTGGGAAATGAGCCATCGCGAACGCCGCCGTCTGAGGATCGATGACCTTCCGCACGACCTCAACGAAGCGCTCGACGACCTCGAAAAGGACGAGCTGATCACCGGCGCGCTCGGTGAACACGTCACGCGCCACTTTGTCGAGGCGAAACGACAAGAGTGGCGCGAATACATCACTCAGGTGACGGACTGGGAGCTGGAGAACTATCTCCTCAAATACTGAGTGATCAGCGGAGCACGACGCGCGCCCATGCCCGGCGCCCGACGCTCTCGTAACAGTGCGCTGGCGGAGGACACCCAGTACGCGAACTTGATGGACTCGCCCGGCACCGGCAGGGCTCCGAACAGGAGGTCTCCGCGCGATGCATAGGCGGTGGCGTGGAACGGCGTGGTCTGTCCCGCGGTGAGCATCCAGGTCGAGCTGAACCCAGTCGTCCCCGTGAAGTCCGGAATCACGAGATCCCACGTTCCGGGCGCAGCGCCGAAATAATCGGCCGTTCCAACCAGAAGCACGACCTTCACAGATTCCGTTCCCTGGAAAAACACGAATCTGGCCGCGGAGGGGTAATCGGCCTGTGAGGCCAACTGGCCGCGCAAGCGCGCATACGGTGTAGTGATAACCACTGAGACGGCGGGATTGCTCAACACCGGCCCGAGGGCCTCGGTTCGGTCTGTGGGCGTCTGGAAATAGGCGACCTTGCTCGTTCCTGTCGGACCGCTCGGCTGGTAGGCGTCGATGAACAGCTCATGCGTGTCGCCGGAGACCTGTTGTTCGGCGGGCACCGAAAACAGAATGGACGAACCCCCCGCTGCCTGGGCGGCATGCACGGTGCCGAACGTGGATGTGGCGCTCACGAAATTGTTCACGAAGTCGATCGCATCGCCCGTATTGAACCCGGTGACCGAGAGCGTCGTCGACACCGGTGCGAACGACTCCGCCGCGGTGAAATCGAGAACGGGGATGGTCGAGCTCAGAGCCAGCGAACGGAGCACGATCATCTTGTCGGGAACGAGCGTCCCCGAGATCGCGCCCCGGGTTGCGACGAGATCGAGCGGCCGCTCCGCGACTCCCTGCAACGTGTAGTTGGTCGAGCTGGTCGTCGTCCCGTTGGCTCCCATCACGACATACGCGGACTGTCCCGACGTCAGACCCGCGACCGTCCCCGCCAGCGTCTTGGTCCCATCGCAATCGCGATCGGTTATCCCGGACAGCTCATTTCTGGTGGCGAGAAAGACGTTCATCTGCGTATCGCCGCCGTCGACGAACGTGTACGCCACCGCCACCTTGGACGTCGCGGAAAAGTTGAACGTGTTGTCCGTCGCCGTCACGCGCTGCCAGGCGAATCCTTCATTCTGGAACGCGAACCATGCCGGCATGTCGGTCGAACAAAATGGCAGCGAGACCGGTGTCGTGTTTGGCGCCGCGATGACCACCAGTGAGAGCGTGGCATTCCGGTTGGCGATTCCCGGAGTGGTGCTCGTGATGAACAACGGATACGTGCCGGTCGCGACGGCGGAGCTTGCCGTGATCGTCAGTCCGCCGCCACGATCCGTGGTGGGCGATTGCGAGAAGGTGGTCGTGACGCCGGCGGGAGCGCCCGAAACGTCGAGCGAAATACTACTGACGTTGAGGTTTGAGCGCGTGAGAAGCACCGTCGCCGACCCACCGCCGCCTTGGGCGACGGTCAGGCTGGAATTCAGAAGGCTCAACTCGTAGCTGCCCGTGACATTGACCGTCAGGTCCAGGTTGAGCGTTTGCTCAGTGACGCCGTCGCCGGTTGCGCGAATCGTCAGCGTCGACGGCGACGGGTTCGCCAATCCTGACGCCGTCACGCGGAGCGTCGTAGTCGCTGTGCCGTTCGGGACCGGGTTCAGCGTAAACGTCGCCGTCAGCCCCGTGGGTAGCGGTCCTTCGACCACGAGCGTGACCGGCTGGTCGAAATTGTTCCGGGTGACGGTGATGACGACGTTCGCGGTGGTGCCTTGGCCAACCGTCACCTCGGGTGTATCGGCCGAAATCGCGATGCTTTTCTTGTCGGCCGTAAAGAGATCGCAGCCGGCGGCCGCGAGGCCCAACAGGGCAATAGCGACGACATTGCTGCTTCCTGCGATCCCACGCATACCATCTCCCCCACAAAGGGCAAGCTCGGCGGACGCCAGTGACGGCACTCCGCCGAGCCATGAGCCGTTAGCGCGAAGCTATCCCCTTGTATTCAACGTCGCTAGACGCAACTCCGTCACACCGGAAAGAGCATCTCGCGATACTTCGGCAGCGGCCAGCAGTCGTCGTCGACGACGACTTCGAGCGCGTCGCACGCCTTGCGGACGTCCGCCATCGTGTCGGCGACTTGATGCGTGAGCAGCTCGGCGAGCGCCTCCGGCTTGTCGTGCATGGCGTCGGCCTTGGCGATGATCTTCTCGAGGGCGGCGCGATGCTTCTGCAACTCCTTGATCAACTTGCCGATCTGGTTCGCCGCCTCGACCTGCGGCACGGCCGTGAGGCGAGCCGTCCTCGCCTGCGACGCCGCTTCGATGAGCGAGCCTGAATACGAGAAGGCCGCCGGCAGCACCAGCGTGTCCACCATTTCGCGCATCGTGTGCAACTCGATGAGCATGTCCTTGATGTAGCGCTCGAGGCGCACGTGATAGCGGGACTCGAGCTCCGCTTCCGTGAGAACGTTCAGGCCCACGAGGCACTTCTTCGTCGCTTTCTCCGTGAGCTGCGCGAGCGCTTCAGGCGTGCGCCGCAGATTGAGCAGCCCACGCTTGGCTGCCTCCTTGATCCACTCCTCCGAATAGTTGTTCCCCTCGAACCGAACCGGTGAGGTCTGCTTGAATGCGCGCCGCACGATTTTGAGAACCGCGTCGTCGGTCTTGGGCGTCTTTTTCAGCTCCTCGCGCAGCTCGGCGGTCAGCTCGGCGATCGCTTCCGCGACCGCGGCGTTGAGCAACGCGACCGGGAATGCAATGGACTGCGACGAGCCGACCGCGCGGAACTCGAACTTCGCTCCGGTGAACGCGAATGGCGACGTTCGGTTGCGGTCCGTCGTGTCGCGCTTGATCTCGGGGATGCGCGCGACGCCAAGCTTCATCATCTCCTCTTCAGCGCTGACGCTCCCCTTTTCGTGGATGATCGCCTCGATCATGTCGGTCAGCATGTCGCCCATGAAGACCGAGATGATGGCGGGCGGCGCCTCATTGGCGCCAAGGCGGTGCTCGTTGCCCGACGTGCCGATGCCGGCGCGCAGCATGCCCGCGTGTTTGTGCACGCCTTTGAGAACGGCCGCGAGGAAAACGAGAAAGCGAACGTTCTGGTGCGGCGTCTGCCCCGGCTTCAACAGGTTGACGCCATCCAGCTCATGATCATCCGCCGCGATCGACATGGACCAGTTGCAGTGCTTCCCCGAGCCATTGATGCCGGCGAACGGCTTTTCATGCAGAAGGGCTTGGAGATCGTGTCGGAGCGCGACCCGGCGCAGCGTCGCCATCACGAGCTGATTGTGGTCGGTCGCGACGTCGGTCTCCTCGAAGCGAGGCGCCATCTCGAACTGACTCGGCGCCACCTCGTTATGCCGCGTGACGATCGGAACGCCAAGCTTGTACAGCTCCGTCTCCACTTCGGCAATGCACGCCTGGATCCGTTCCGGAATGCCGCCGAAGTAGTGGTCCTCGAGCTGCTGTCCACGCGGCGGAGGCGCACCGATCAAGGTTCGTCCCGACATCACCAAGTCGGGCCGAAGCGCGAAGTGCGCGCGATCGATCAGGAAATACTCCTGCTCCGGTCCGAGCGTGGTGAACACGCGATAGACGCCCTTGTCGCCCAGGAGCTCGAGTAGCTCGATGGACTTGGCGCTGAGGGCGTCGGAGCTGCGCAGCAAAGGCGTGATCTCGTCGAGCGCCTCGCCGTTGTAGCCCACGAACACGGTGGGAATGCACAACGTCTTGACACCGGCCCACTCGGCGATGAATACGGGGCTCGCGGGATTCCAGGCCGTGTACCCACGAGCTTCCCAGGTCGCGCGCAGGCCGCCAGAAGGGAAGCTGGACGCGTCAGGTTCTCCCTGGACGAGCTGCGACGCGCTGAAGGACTCCATCGGCGAGCCGTCGTCGAACGACAGAAACGCATCGTGCTTCTCGGCCGTCAGCCCGGTCTGCGGCTGAAACCAGTGCGTGAAATGCGTCGCGCCCCTGCCCACCGCCCATTCCTTGATCACTTGCGCAACGCGACCGGCGATATCGATGTCGAGCTTTTTTCCCTGCCGCACTGCCGCGAGCAGCTTCTCGTAGACGTCACGGGGAAGTTTGTCGCGCATCTGACGCACGCCGTAGGTATTGATCCCGAAATAGTCGGAGACGCGCGCGGGTTGTCCGTTGTGCATGATGGCGGTTTGCGGTTTGGGAGTTCGATGCGTGAGCTCCCGGGTGACAGCCTTTCGCTGTTGCACGGTTTTTGGGGGCATTCAGGCAGCCTCGGGCGCGATTAAGTGTGTGAAAACACGTGCACGGAATGCACAGATTGACGACCAAATTGCCGATTTGCCCTCAAAATATCAACTTTTGCACTAGAACGCGTGCAGAATCTGCACGAGCATCCTCAGTCCCGTACGACAACGACCGCGCGCATGACGGGATGCGCGGCGCAGTGATAAGGGAATCGCCCGACTCGATTCGGGACGTGCACAAAGCGCTGTCCCTGGCTCAACTCCGGCGAACTCCATGCCCCGGAGTCGGCGGTGGCTGTGTGTCGCAGCGGATCGGCGTTGACCCACACCACGGTATCCCCCAACGACACCGTCAACTCGAGGGGATCGAATGCGAAGCGCGAGATCGAAACTGGCGTGCGCTTTGGACTTGGAGGTCTGGACGGGCCGGGCTGGCATAGTGCCACACTCACCCCCCACACCCCGAGCGCCAAAACCGGCAATTTCATTTCTTCGCCATCACGTTCGCCCAGACGAGCTCGGCATGAGCCAGATGCGCCGCGACGGCGGGTCTGACGCTCATCAACAGGGCCCGGAGGTCGGCGTTTCTCGCGCTCGGCAGCATGACGTTGTCGATGGACGCGAGGAATTTCTGGTGATACGAGACCTCGTTCGTCATATACGCCGAATCAAACGCGAAACCGGAGAGGTCGCGCATGGCGTCTCGTCTGTTGGCGGACTCATCGCGCATGTCGAGACTGGCCGTGTTGTCTTCGGCGGCGAGGTCCAGTTTCCTCAACAGCTCCGTCACCAGGCTGTTTACGCCCACATGGTCGGTCAGCATCCGCTGACCGAACTCCTTCACGTCGTCGCGTTGTGCTCGCGACGGAACCAACCGGGCGTAACTGATATCGGTGTTGTTCGACGCGAGAACCATCGCGGCAATATTGGCGTCCGACACCGATCCGGTCCCCCGCACCCGGGGCGCCTGTGTGCTCGGCGTGCTCGGTGCGCTCGGAGCCGGGCGCTCGGCTCGCGCGGGTGCTGGCGACGCGGATGGCTCGGGCGATTCGGGAATCGGACGGAATAACTGGCAGCTCGCGGCGAAGCTGAGCGCGAGACACAACAACGTGCGGCGATAGAGCATCGCGTGATCTCCGGGAGAGGTAGGACGATAGTTGTTGAGAACCCTCATGCCGCGCAAGCATCGCCGCAATCGTCGCCCGGCTGGGGCCCGAGGCGGCTATGCCTTTGCCTGAGCCGCGTCGCGAGGCGGCGGTTGTTCGTGCTTGCGGACTTCCGGCGCGCGCCGGCGAGCGTACAGCTGGATCGCTTCGAGCGTCGCCATGCAGAACGCGGCCCACGCCAGGCCGATGATGATGCCGGCGATGACATCCGAAGGGTAGTGAACGCCGAGATATAGCCGCGAAAGCGCGATCGCCACGATCAGGATGGCGGCGCAAAGCAGAGTGATCACCCGGTGCAAGTGCCGCCGTTGGAGGCGTGTGGCGAGATACGCCACGGTGCCGTACACCACGGCGGCGCTCATGGCATGACCCGACGGAAACGACAAACTCATCACCTCGGTGCCCCAATCGAAGATCTGGGGCCTCGGCCGTCCGAAACCGACCTTGAGCAGATTGTTGAGGAGGATTCCACCAAAGGTCGCAATCAGGAGGAGGATCGCGGAGTATCGGTGTTTGGTGAGCCAGAGAAACATCGCGCTCACCCCGACGACGGTCATCACGACTATCCCGGTGCCGAGGAACGTGATCTCGAGCATGATGGGCTCGAGCTGGGCCGGCCGATGCTCCGCGATCCAAGTCAGGGCCGCATCGTCAAAGGCCTGGGTTCGGCCACCTCTGACGTGGCCGGCGAACTTCGCGAAGGCATAAGTGCCGGAGATCGCGAGCGCTGCACCGGCGGACAGAAAAATCCCGAACGTCGCGTAAAAGTTCTTAGCGATGCCCCCGATTCCGCGAATGGCTGAGAACAGGAAGTCCCAGAAGAGATGGAAACGTCCCCGCGTGTCGAGCGTCCCGGGTCGTCCCCGGCGTCCGACATCCGCGTTCTCAGCGCGGGAACTATTGCTCGAATCGGGAGTCATCTGCTTGAGAAAGTCCTGATACTGGAATAACTTGGGAGCTCTCCGGCGCGGTAGCCAAGTGGTAAGGCAGGAGTCTGCAAAACTCCTATTCGCCGGTT
>JBBDXZ010000089.1:0-22907 GCA_040902075.1 Gemmatimonadaceae bacterium | reverse complement strand
CGAGCACGGTCGCGGTCGTGGTGCCGTCGCCGGCGACGTCCGAGGTCTTGGTCGCGACTTCTTTCACCATCTGCGCGCCCATGTTCTCGAGCGGATCGGAGAGCTCGATCTCCTTCGCCACCGTGACACCGTCCTTCGTGACGGTCGGGGCGCCAAACTTCTTGTCGATGACGACATTCCGGCCCTTTGGGCCGAGCGTGACCTTGACGGCCTCCGCGAGCTGGTCCACGCCGCGCTTCAGCGCCGCGCGTGCCTCAACATTGAAATGCAGTTCTTTCGCAGCCATATGCGTGATTCCTTGATGAACGGATTAGTTGATGATCGCGAGAACGTCGGACTCGCGGAGAATGAGCAAGGTTGCGCCATCAATGGTGACTTCGGTGCCGCTGTACTTCCCGTACAGCACCTTGTCCCCAACTTTGACGTCCATCGGAACGCGCTTGTCCTTCTCGAAGCGACCCGGTCCCACGGCCACGATCTCGCCCTGCTGCGGCTTTTCCTTCGCGGTGTCGGGGATATACAGCCCACCACGCATTGTTTCGGTCTCTTCCAATGCGCGGATCACGACGCGGTCCGACAGCGGATTGACTTTGGTGCTCGTGCTCGAAGCGCTCTTTGTTGCCATAGAGTGCGCCCCTCCCTGGTGTGAGCGGTGAGGAAATAGAGTAGTTGGAGCGTTAGCACTCCTAAGATTTGAGTGCTAACAGCGGGGAGTCTACTCAGCACGAGGCTCTGGGTCAAGATTCACCGTGGGCTCCCGTATCGTAAAGTCAGACAAAAAGTTACAAACCCCGGCTGGTTGCCCTACGCGAGGATCTCGTAGGCGAGCTGGAGACCACGCAGGGTCAGATAGGGGTCCACGCGGTTGAGCTCGCGACAGAGCGGCTGAAATGTCTCACTCAGGCCCCCCGTGCCGATCACGATGGGCTTATCCGGTCGGGGCCATTCTGCTTTGATGCGCCGCACCAGCCCATCGATGGAGTCGGCTGCCCCGTACATGACGCCGGCACGAATGCATTCTTCGGTTCGACGGCCGATCACGTGCTGCGGCAGGACGAGCTCCGTCGCCGGAAGCTTGGATGTTCGCCGGACGAGTGTCTCCAGCATGACCAGCACACCCGGCGCGATGACACCGCCGAGAAAGACACCGTCGGCCGTGATACAGTCGAACGTCGTCGCCGTGCCGAGGTCCACGACGATCGCGTCCTGCGCAAAGAGCCGGCTCGCCGCCAGGGTGTTGACGATGCGGTCCGCGCCGACGGTGAGCGGCTCCTCGACGTCGAGCTTGATCGGCAGCTTCGAGCGGGCGTCGACCTCGATGACCGGGAGCTCGCGCAGCCACGCCTTGCAAGCCGCCACGAGGGGCGAGGTAATGCGAGGAACCACGGACGCGATCGCGGCGCCCTTGATGTGCGTGGGGTTGATGCCTTCGTCGATCAGGATCTGGCGCAGCAAGAGTCCAAACTCGTCGGCGGTCCGAGGGACGTCGGTCATGATGCGCCAGTGAGCGCGCATCGTCTCGCCTTCGTAGACGCCGATCGTCGTCTCCGTATTGCCGACGTCGCACACGAGTATCACGCGTCCTCCGCGAGCCGAATAGTTCCGGTGCGAAACTGCGCTGCGCCGGTCGCCGTGTCGATGATGATCGCACCGCTGTCGGCGATGCCGACGATGGTGCCTGCCCCGGGCGAAAGAGTCCGACGCCCCACGAGCATGTCGCGATCGCGGTAGCGGTCGAGCTCCTCACGTGAAAGCTGGCCTTCCGCTCGCGCGGCGGATCTCACCGCTCGCACGATCGCCTTCAGGACCTCCGTCCGCTGCGCGCCCGCGCGCAGTCCCACCGCATCCGCCACATCGGTAGGCGCCAGCACATTGATGCCGACGCCAATCGCGACCCATGTGATCGACGCTCCGGACCAGCGTGCCTCGGTGAGAATGCCGCCGAGCTTCCGGCCTGCGAGCATCAGATCGTTGGGCCACTTCAACCCGATGCGAGCGCCCGCAAGGTCGTCGAGGGCTTCCGCGACGAGGAGTCCTACGCGAATCGAGAGCACCTCGAGCGCCTTCGTGTCGACCGGGCGCTCGATCAGCGTGCACCAGGCGCCGCGCCCGGGCTGTGAGCTCCAGCTGCGGCCAAGTCGACCGCGCCCCGCGCGCTGTGCGTCCGCCAGGACAAGGGTTCCGGCCGGAGCGCCCTTCTCCGCCAACACATGCGCGACGTCCTGGGTGGACTCCGCTTCGGCGAGCAGCTCGACATGTGGAACCGCGCACCGCGTCGCCAGCGCGTCGGCGGTGTGGCCATCCCAGGTGACTGCTAACACACGGATGTCATCGGGCATGTGTCGGTCTCAGCCGCGATACGCCGCAAGTGCGAGGACCCCCAGGCCCACGACCAGCCGGTACGCGGCGAACACTCCGTAACTGTGGCGGGCCACGAACTTGAGCAGCACTGAGATCGCGAGCCATCCACTCACCGCCGCCGCGATGACGCCGGCGATCAACGGCGCGCTCACGCCGTTCTCGATGGCATGCCGTCCCTCAAACACGACCGCCGCCGTGATGATCGGCAGACTCATCAGAAAGCTGAAGACCGCCGCGGCTTCGCGAGAGAAGCCCAGTGCGCGGCCGGCTGCAATCGTGCTGCCGGATCGCGACACCCCGGGCACGATGGCGACCATCTGCGCGAGACCGATGGCCATCGCGTTCTTCCAGGTCATGGTGTCGATGCCCCGATCCTGTCGTGCGCCGCGATCGACGGCCCAGAGGATGACGCCCATCACGATGAGATTGACGCCGATGAGCGCGGGTGTCCGGAATACCGTCTTCGCGTAGTCCTGCAGAACATACCCGGCGAGCGCGCCCGGCACCGTGGCGATCACGACCCACACGAAGCGCCGTTCACTGTCGGTCTCGACGCGCCGCTTGCGAACGATGCCGACGAATGCGCGGGTGAGCGTGACCCATTCCTGCCAGAAAAACCAGACGAGCGCGATGAGCGTGCCGAGATGGAGGGCGACATCGAACGCCAACCCTGGAGGGTCCCAGCCGAACAACCACGGCGTCAGGGCGAGATGCGCCGAGCTGCTGATGGGAAGAAACTCCGAGAGGCCTTGAATGACGCCGAGTACGATGGCTTGAAAGACGGTCATGCCGTGAGCGCGAGCGCCTGGACGTACGCCTGCTCGTATTGCTCGACGATGTCGTCCATCGAGAAGCGCTCTCGTGCATCACTCGTTGCGCAGGCGCTCATGTCTTTCCATTTCGCGCCGTCGAGCAGCAACTCGGTTGCCGCTCGAGCCATGCCGTCGACGTCGCCGACGTCGCACAGCACGCCGGTTTCGCCGTGGCGCACCACCTCCGGCAAGCCTCCCACATTGGTCCCGATTACCGGCGTGCCCGACGCCAGCGCCTCGAGGGCACTGAGCCCGAACGACTCCGCATTCGACGGCAGGAGAAACAGGTCGGCCGCGGCCAGGAGCGGCGCCACCGAGTCGATCTTGCCGAGAAACCGAACGGATGGCTCGACGCCCAGGTCGCGCGCGTGCTGCTCGGCGTCGTGGCGGTCGGGGCCATCGCCCACCATCACCAGCACGCTGGGCACCCTCTTGTTCACCTTCGCGAAGACCTGCACCACGTCCCGGACCCGCTTCACGGGACGAAAGTTCGAGATGTGCATCAGCACTTTCCGATCGCCATCGAATTGCGCCCGCGTTTGCCCTGAATGCCGCGAGCGGTCATAGACCTTCGGGTCGATGAAGTTTGGAATGACGTCGATCCGACATGCCGTACAGCCGAACGCGTTCAGCGTCTCCTTCTGGAGATAGAACGAGACGGCGGTGAGCGCGTCCGACTTCTCGATCGAGAACTTCGTGATGCTATGGAAGGAAGGGTCCTGGCCGACGATCGTGATATCGGTGCCGTGCAGCGTGGTGATGACGCTGATATCGCGCTTTTCTTCCCGGAGCATCTGCTTCGTGATCCACGCGCTCGTCGCATGGGGGATCGCATAGTGGCAGTGCAGCAAATCGAGGTTCTTCTCGCGCACCACCTCGTGCATGCGGACGGCCAGCGCGAGATCGTACGGAGGAAACTCGAAGAGGGGATAGCGCCCCACGTCCACTTCGTGGAAGTACACGCGCGGCAAAAACGTCGGCAGTCGAAATGGCTGCTTGTACGTGACGAAATGGACTTCGTGGCCGCGCTGGGCGAGCGCGATGCCGAGCTCCGTGGCGACGGCGCCCGAGCCTCCGTAAGTCGGATAACAGGTGATTCCGATTTTCAACGCGGCTCTCCACGCTCCGAAGCGCCCATCGTCCCCTCGACCTCAGTGATCCAACGGTCCACCGTCTCCTGCCATCCCGGCGCGCCCGCCGACAGCCGCTGCACGCGGTCGCGCTCGAGTTGATGGCGAAACCACGTGCGCTGTCGCTTGGCGTATTGTCGCGTCTCGATGATCACCCGCTCGAGCGTCGCGTCTCGATCGACCTCACCGCGCACGTACTCTCGCACGACTCCGTACCCGGTCGCGTTCCACGCCGGCGCGTCGGCGGGCACCGTCTCGATCAGCTCGCGCACTTCATCGGGCCATCCGGCATCGAGCATCGCCGACGCGCGCGCGGCGATGCGCGCCGGCAACTCCATTCCCGGATCGACCAAAAGATAGCTAGGTCGGTACAAGCTGGGACGGGCACGCGCGACGTGGAGCTCGCTGAGCCGCTCACCCGTCAACAGGGCGATTTCGATCGCCCGGAGCAGTTGCGCGCGCCCCATGTGCGCGCGGGCCGGATCCAGCGCGGCACACCAGCGTCGCAGCTCGTCGGTGGACGCAGCGGCCAGCGCCTGCTGGACCGCCACGCGTCGGTCGCTGTCGAGCAGCGGTTGGGCCCACAACGGACGGAACAAGGCACCCTTTTAGAAGCCCGTGCCTCCAACGACGACCGGCAACCTGCCTTGGGACAGCGCCTCCTGAATCGCCTGACGCGCGAGCTCCGAGAATTCCGCT
Source organism: Gemmatimonadaceae bacterium (assembly GCA_040902075.1). GTDB lineage: Bacteria > Gemmatimonadota > Gemmatimonadetes > Gemmatimonadales > Gemmatimonadaceae > DASPMP01. The sequence goes on along the minus strand of JBBDXZ010000089.1, from coordinate 17,905 downwards.
GCCGAGTACCGTCCGGTCGGTTCCGCGACGTCCACGCCCCGATGGGGCACACGACGCCGATCGTCGGGCGTCGGCTTCGCGGTGCCGGCATCGAACCCGCGGTAGATCTGTCGCGAGTCCGCGCTGATCACGAGGATCTCGCGACGAAGCGACAGCCACATCGCTATGGCGGACTTCCCCGAGGCCGTGGGGCCGCAGATGACCGGAAGGGTGAGAAGCGAGGACTCAGCGCCTTCCAAAACGGCGCTCGAGCTCATCCCACGGGAGGTGAACGATGGTCTGCCGGCCGTGCACGTCGTGCGCCGGCAGCGTGCAATCGCGGAGCGCGACGAACAGCGCGCGCATCTCCTGTGGCGCGAGCGCGTCACCCGCCTTGATCGCGGCTTTGCAGGCGACGGTCGCCGCGAGACGCTGATGTCGGGCGGCGCCCGACGCCACCCGGTCGCCGGTGAGCGCCGAGAGCGTGTCGCGAAGGCAGCGCTCGGCATCGAAGCGCGGGTGCGGCGCGGGAACGGCATGCACGATCACCGTTTGCCCGCCGAATTCGCCAAGCTCGTAGCCGAGCGACTGGAGCAAGTCGCGGTGAGCGTCCAGCGCTTCCGCTTCTACCGGAGTCAATTGCAGAGTGAGCGGAAAGAGAAGTCGCTGTGAAGGAATCGCGCCGCCTTCGAGCGCCGCCATGAACTTCTCGTACAGAACGCGCTCATGGGCCGAATGCTGGTCGATGAGCACCATGCCGCTCTCGGCCTCGAACATCAGGTACGTGGACCGCAACTGGATGAGCGGTGGAACATCCAAAGCACCCGCGTCTGACGTTGGACGTTCGAAGTTGGACGCTTGACGTTCCACTTCCGACGTCCAACGTCCGGCGTCGAACGTCCCACGCTGTTCGTCCGACAAGAACGGAGCGCCCGTCGGGCCAGCCCGAGTCGATTGTGTCCACATCACGGCACCCCCGATCGACGCGGCAGCGTCCATGGTGCCGAGAGCCCGGCGGACCGCCTGCTCCACCGCCCGCTCCACGACCCAGCGATCGCGGAATCGCACTTCCGCCTTCGTGGGATGCACGTTGACGTCCACGCTGTCGGCGGGCACCACGAGGTCCAGGAAAACCGAGGGCCGGATGCCGCTGGGGATGACGGAGCGGTACGCCGCTTCCGCGCCACGCACCACGCCCGGATCGCGGATCGCGCGTCCGTTCACCGAGAGATGCACGCGGCGCGACGCCATCCCCACGTCCACCGGACGTTCGGCGAGCCCGCTCACGTGAATGGCGCCGGAGACGTCATCGACACCCACGAAGCGCGCGGCATACTCGGCGCTCCACAGCGCCGCGACACGCTCCCGGAGCGAATGTGCCGCCGGGAGCGACATGACCTCACGGCCGTCGTGCGCGAGCGTCAGCCGCACGTCGCGCCGCGTCAGCGCCGCCGTGCTCATGACATCGAGGACGCTGCGCCACTCGCTGCGCGCGCTGCGCAGAAACTTCTGACGCGCGGGCGCGTTGTAGAACAGCCGGCTGACGGTGACGGTGGTGCCGCGGCGGCGCGACACGGGCTCGACGTCCTTGACGCTGCCGCCGGCCGCGATCACGCGCGTGCCCGCGCCGTCCATGAAGGCCGTCTCGAGCTCGAAGTGCGACACCGAGCAAATGGCGGGGATGGCTTCGCCACGGAACCCAAATGTCGGGACGCCGACGAGATCTTCCGCGGACCGTATCTTGGAGGTGGCGTGCCGCTCGAGCGCGAGCAGCGCGTCTTCGCGCGACATGCCGGTGCCGTCGTCGCTGACGCGAATGCGCTGGCGTCCGCCGTCCTCCGCGAGCACGTCGATGCTCGTCGCCCCGGCGTCGAGCGCGTTCTCGATCAGCTCCTTGACGACGGACGCGGGCCGCTCGACGACTTCCCCCGCCGCGATCTGATCCGCGACCGCGGACGGCAGCACGGCGATGCGCGTCGGTGCCGGTGGCGACCCGGGTGCGGGATCGAACGCAGTGTTGGCCGGCGCGCGCATCCCGCAAGCTAGGACGCGCGCGGCGCGATCTCAATCGCTCGGCGGACGCCGATCGGCGAGGAGCAACAACTGCGATGACGGCACCCATCCCTCGCGATCCTCCGTCGCCACCACACGCGTCCATGCACCACGGCGTCCGGCGATGCGCACGATCTCTCCTGTTCCGACCGCGGGTCCACGATCCATCCCGATCGCGGGATCGGACGACAGGGACGCTATGCGACGCACCACGCCCAACCGCGCGCCTGCGATGCGAGTCTCCATTTCTATCGCCAGCAAGCTGACGATCAACGCGCAAGCCGCCAGGGGAAGCGGCAGCCGAGCGGCCCAACCGCGAGGCGGGTCGCGAGGCGTAGCCCGGCCCTGCGCGGCAGCGAAAGCGCACGACCACGCGGCCAGCCACAGCACGGCAAACAACCAGACCGTCGCGTTGCGTGGAAGCGAGGGAACCCATCCTGGAGACGACGGCCCCTGATCGCGTGCCACACCCATATAGAGCTGCAGGTCGGACGCACTCGGTTGAATCGCGAGGGCCTGCCGCCATCCGAGGACCGCGGCCGCCGTATCGGCGACCGCCCAGGATGCCGTTCCGTAGTTCGCCCAGGCGTCGGGCGACGTCGGCTCGAGCGACACGGCGGCGGTGAACGCCTGCTGGGCAGCGGGATAGTCCTGCCGCACGTACGCGGACACGCCCCGCGCAAAGTGGATCGCGGCAGGATCCGCCGCAATTGCGCTGGAAACGACGACGAGCGATCCCGCCAGCACCAACGCGGGAATCCAGAACGGGAGCTCCCGACGAGCCAGCGCCTCGGCATCGACCGCGACGGCGATCGCGCCGGCATGTCGAACGGCATCCGCCGGCGACGTGCCCGTCCCCGCATAGGCCGCGGCATCGAGCGCGCGAAGCAGCGACTCCGCGCGCGCCGCGGTGTCGTCGGACACGCCCGCGCGCCGCAGCGCGCGCTGCAGCGCCCCGGGATGCGTGAAGTCTTCCGGGCTGCACCCCAATCGCTGGGCCAGCGCCTTCACGAACTGACGCCGGAGCGTCACAGCATCCCGAGCGGCCGTGGTGATGAGCGACCGCATCGGATCGGCCGTGGCCACGCGCTTCGATTGCGAGTCGCGCCGCCGCATTCTGCCCAGCAACGCCGGAACGGGCGCGAGCGCCATCAGCAGCCAGAATACAGGGCGCGACTGTGGCGATGGCCACGCCGGCCCGCCGTAACGCGTGCGGATGCTCAGCGCACTTTCCATCTGTCCGGTGTCCGCGCTCGCGAGCGCGCCGGACGCCACGCGAATTCGCTTGCCCAACGCGACCGCGATCTCGTAGCGACGCTGCGTCGGATCGAAGTACCCGTACCGCACCGGAGGCACGTCGAATTCTCCGGCGATCCGAGGCGTCAGCACCCAGTCGAATTCCTTCGAGCCACCGATGCGCGCGGTCGCGGAATCCACGCGCACGCGTTCGTCGGCAGCCACCAATCCGGCCCACGGGACTTGCACGGCGGGGCGCGGGAACAGCTTGACGTTGCCTGTGCCCGACACGCGCACCGTGAACAACATCGGGTCGCCAACGCGCGTGCGCACCGAATCCAGGTGCGACTCGATCTGCACAGTGCCCACGGCCCCGGAATACTCGCCGGGGCGGCCAGCGGCCGGCGGCTCGATGGCGATGATCGTGACGCTGTCGGTCTGCAGCTCGTGACTCTCCTCTCGGCTGAACAAGCTCGACGAGGACAGGCCAGTGCTGTACACGAGCTGCGCCGGGGGAATCACCAACCGCCCCGCCACGAGCGGAAAGAGCGCTCGACGGTAGACCAGGGCGTCGAAGCACTGAGAACCTCCGCGCAGGCGCTCGCGCGAAGTGCCGCTCGGACTGTGAGCGGCGGGGGGCGCTAGATCGTACGCGAGCATCGCCTGCATCTCGGGCGGATAGAACGTCGGATTACGACGCAAGCGGTCCCGCACAACCTGGTTCAGGAACACGGCGACCTCGTAGGTCGCCTGCTGGCCGACGTAGACTGTTTCCGCCGCCGCCAAGCCACCCAGGTCCGCGAGATTCAATCCCATGCTCGTGTCGATCCGCGCGCGCGCGATCACGGCGGGCACTCCGCGCGAGCGCATGGGCCGGACATGGACGGCCAATGGCCGGGAGACCACGCGCTCTTCCCCCAAGCGCGCCTCGAATGGAGGAATGGAGAATCTGCCGACGCGATCCGTCGTGACCGTGAAGCGATACTCGGCGAGGATGGACGAGCGCGGCGAACGAGGATCGTATTGCAGCCTGGGGGTGCTGCTGCTGCGCAGCAGATCAAACGGCCGCAGGGATGGCGTGATGAGACTCGGAATGGACGAGCCGCCGGCTCTCACGGCGACCGAGATGTCCACCGCGTCGCACGCAAAGACGGTATCGGGCGCGTGCGCGATGATCGCGAGCTGCGCCGTTACGGTGAGAACGGCCAGCACTACCAGTCCTTTCCGCCCGGCGGGGGCTGCACCCTCGTCTGTCGCTGCCGCTTGGCCTGCACGTCACGCTCCTCCCGGGCGGCACTGCCGAGAAGCTGCTCGGCCTGACGTTCGCCCAATCCGCCACTTGGTTTCGGCGCCTGGGCTTCAGGCGATGGGCTCGGATCCGATTCTCCGCCGCCACCGCCCCCGCCGCCCTGCTGCTTCTTTCGGAGCGCCAATTCGTAGTTCCACTTTGCGTCGAGATCAGCGGAGCGCAAGAGCAAAACTTTCTTATAGGCCGCCAACGCCGCGTCCAGTGGCTCATCCGCCTGCTGCTGAGGGAGCGCCAACCCGCGCTTGAGGTGCGCGAGGCCAAGATTGAAGAGGGCTCGGTAGCGGATCTCGGCGTCCCGCGATTCAGCGGCCCGCTCGAGCGCTTCGGTCGCGGACGCCAGCGAGTCAGCCGCGAGCAGCGACGTCCCGTAGTTGTAGAGGGTGGGCGAGGTCCGGTCCCCTGCGTTGATCATGCTGCGGTACATCGCCGCCGCCTTGGGATACTGCTTGGCGTGAAAGGCGCGCGCCGCGGCGGAGTTACCGCTTTGGCTGGCGCATCCCGAGAGAAACAGCAGCAGCATGGCCGCGGTGGTTACGGAAGCGGGCTTGAGTGATTTGGGGGACTTGGGAGCCCGGGCCAGTTTTGCGGGCTCGGCCACCGCGATCGTCTCCTTGCGACGGCCGCGCCGCTCCGACAGAAGCGTATCGAGCACGAGCAGGAGGATGGCGGGAAGAAGAAACCACTGGTACCGCGGGGTCTTGCTCTCGCCGGCGGAGGCAACGCGCTGCTGTCTCCGGAGCGACGCCAATGCCGCCCGCACCCGCGTCGCCTTGTCCGACTGTCCGGCGTCGATGAACGTGCCACCGGCCGCTTGCGCGGCCGCCTGCAGGAATTCCGGGTGGTAACGCGTCACGACGATGGCTCCGGAGTCATCTCTCTTCACGGTGTTGGTGTTGCCTTCTCGAATCGGGATTTGCGAGCCCGCGGTCGTGCCGAAACCCACGGTCACGAGGCTGATACCCTGCTGCCCCGCCCTTTTGCCTTCGGCGACGACTTCTTGAATATCCTCGAACGCCTCGCCGTCGCTCATGACGATGAGCGCGCGGTCGGAGCCACTCTCGGTCAGGAGAAGCAGGTCCGTTCCCTGCCGAATCGCCCGAGCAAGCGAGCTTCCCGCCTGCCCGACAACCGAGGGATCGAGGTTGTCGAGGAAGAGATCGAGCGCCCCGGCATCGACGGTGAGCGGGGAGAGCACGTAACTGCGCCCGGCAAATGCGATGACACCGACGCGATCGCCGCCGGACATCGCGCGCAGCCGCCTGACTTCCTGCTTCATCCGTGTGAGTCGATTGGGGGGCTCGTCGGTTCCCATCATGGACAGTGACGCGTCCAGCGCGAAGACCATATCGATGCCTCGCGCGCGCACGATCGTTTGCTCCGTTCCCCAGCGCGGGCCGGCGACGCCGATACCAATGAGCGCACCGGCCGTCGCGAGGCGCACCGCGCGCCACTTCATCGAACGCATGGCGTTGGGTGGAAGGAGCCGGCTCACGATTGCGATCTCGCCGAGTCGAGCCAGTCGCCGCCGCCGGTCTCGGTCCGCTCGTCGCAGGAACCAGACGATCGTCGCGGGAAGCACCAGGGCGAGTGGCAAGAGCCAGACGTAGTCCAGGGAGATCATGCGGGGAGCGGTCCTCGCCGCGCGCCCAGGACCATCTCGGTCGCGAGCGCCAGCATCGCGAGGATCAACGGCCAGCGATACAGCTCCGTGAACCGGACATACGTGCGCGTCTGCACGGGCACGCGTTCCAGGCGATCGATCTCGCGCGTGATGCGGTCGAGCGCGGCGGCGTCCCGCGCCCGGAAATAGCGACCGCCGGTGAGGCGCGCGACCTCATTCAGGAGCGCGTCGTCGATCTCGACCGGACGCATCTCGTATCGGAGGCCGAACAGTCCGCGGCCCACGGGCACGGGTGCCATGCCCTCCGTCCCGACACCAATCGTATAGATGCGGATGCCGACGGCCGCCGCCGCCCGCGCGGCCGTGCGCGGGTCGATGGCGCCGCGATTGTTCACTCCGTCGGTGAGGACCACCATCACGCGCGAATTGCCGGGCGCGTCCTTGAGACGATTGGCGGCCGTCGCGATGGCGGTCCCGATCGCGGTGCCGTCCTCCAGCTGGCCCGGTTGCAAGTTGTTGATTGCCGCCGTGACCACGGGATAGTCCGTCGTGAGCGGCACCTGCGTGAGCGCTTCGCCGGAGAACGCCACGATCCCGATGCGGTCGCTCTTTCGCAGCGCGACGAACTCCTTGACCTTCTGCCGGGCGACCTCGAGTCGATTCTGCGGCTGAAAATCCTGTGCGAGCATCGAGCTCGAGATGTCGAAGGCGATCACGATGTTGATGCCTTCCGAAGTGACATCTTCGGCGCGCGCGCCCGAGCGCGGACGCGCCAGCGCGATGACGCCACTCAGCAACACCAGGTTGCGCAGCAGGAAGAGCGTGCGTGTGATACCGCGGCCGGCGCGCGGCCCTTTGGCGAGCGCCACCACTCGCGAGAACACGATGGCCGGACGTTGGCGTCGCCGGCGCCAGAGCCACCACATCGGAAGGACGAGCAGCAGGGGCAGCGCCCACGCCGACGCAAACTGAATCAGGCCGAGGTCGATCACGCGGCCGCCTGCGCCTCAGGCTGCGGCTGCGACGCATGGTGCTCGTGCTCGACGAGAGCGCGCGCGGCCTTGCCGAGATCGCGAGCGTGCTGCTCGGCGTGGGTCCAGCCCGCGAATTTGGCCAGGTCGGCCTCGTGGAGCACACGCGAGAGCTGTTCGAACGGCACGGTCGGATGCTTGCGCATCGCCGCCACCAGCTCTCGGCTCGTGAGCGCGAGGGACGCGTCCGGATGCCGGGCGGCGAGATAATCGCGCAGCACCTCGACGGCGAGCGCGACAAAACGCGTGCGCTCGCCCGCGTCCACGAGCCCCATGGCCTCCAGACGGTTGAATTCCTTCTGAGCGCGAACGTACGGATCCACGGGAACGACTACGGGAGGCTGCCGCCGACGGCGCCACCACCACCAGACCGCTATCGCGATAGCGATAGCGGTTAACAACAATGCCAGGAGCCACCACGGGAAGGCCTTGGTTTCCCAGAGCGGACGCGCGGGTTTCGGTACCCGAAGGGCACTGTCCGCGGGCAGCACGCTGCGAACGAATACTTCCGTGACGCCGACGGGCACCCGACGTTCGCCGCGGTACGCGGGCCCGTCCCAGAGAACCACGACGTCGTCGAGCCGGGCCCGCTGCCTGCCGAGGTCCCACGCGGCGACGTGATACGTGGCGGTTTGGTCGAGCCATTGCACGCTGTCGGTCGTCACGATCGTGCGAGGATCGCGAGCCTGGACGGTACCCGAGCTGTCGGGATTGTCCGGAAAGCGAATCTCAGCGTCGGCGGGGGCGCGGACGCGAACGCGAATCTCGAATGGCTCGCCGACGGTCACGGTGTCCTTGGACATGGTGACGCCGGCGCGCACCGGCCGGTTGGCGTCCTGGGTTTGCGCGAGCAACGCAAACGGGCCGAGGCCCAGGAGCAATCGCAGCATGACAACGAGCGCTCTCACCGGATCCTCTTGCGCGTCTCGCGCATTCGGAAAAAGCGGAAGAGCGGCTCCACGATGCTGCCATCGGTGCTCACCTGGACTTCATCGATCGCCAGCCGCCGGAGGAGGTGCTTTCGCTTCTCGCGGTCCTCGTTCACGGCCCAATCGTACGCTTCGCGCACCCGGGCATCGCTCGTGTCCACGTCGATCGTCTCACCGGTCTCGGGGTCCGCGAGCCGAGCCAGGCCGATATCCGGCAGATCGAGCTCACTCGGATCCTCGACCGCGACCGCGACGACGTCGTGCCGCTGCGCCAGCAGTTTCAGCGGGCGCTCGATGTTGGGCGCCATGAAATCCGAGACGAGAAAGATGATGGCCTTGTGGGCCAACATCTTGATGAGATAGTCGGTCGCGCCGGCAATGTCGGTGCCGCGTCCCTCGGGGTTGAACGCGAGCAGGTCGCGCATGAGACGCAGCGCGTGCTTCCGCCCTTTCCGCGGCGGCACGACGTGCTCGACGCGATCGGTGAACAGCAGCGTGCCGACGCGATCGTTGTTCCGAATCGCCGACATCGCGAGGACCGCGGACAGCTCGGACGCCAGCTCGCTCTTGAACCGGCGGCGTGTGCCGAATCGCTCGGAGCCGGAGAGATCCACGGCGAGCATCACCGTGAGCTCGCGCTCTTCGATGTAGCGCTTGACGTAGGGACGACGCATGCGCGCGGTGACGTTCCAGTCGATGCTGCGCACCTCGTCGCCGGGCTGGTATTCGCGGACTTCGGCGAACTCCATTCCCTGCCCTTTGAAGACCGAGCGGTATTCGCCCGAAAAGAGCGAGTTGACGAGCCCACGGGTACGGAGCTCAAGCAACTTGACCTGGCGGAGAATATCCGGTGGAACACCCGGCTTCGAGGGAGGATGGAGAAGCGACGAGGGGTCAGGCGGACCCTGGGCGTGCGTCCGCCCGCGCCAGGAGGCCGTCCGCATGACACTGCTGCGCCTGTGCGACATCAGCCTTTCCGGTTCGACGTCAAGCGTGCCACTTCGAACGTCGAACGTCTAACACCGTTTACCCGAACTGCGTTTAACGTTCGACGTTCGAGGTTCCAGGCTGGAAGTCGGAGGAGCGTCATGGACTCTCGATGCGGGCGAAGATCCTCTGCACGATGTCGTCGCTGGTGACCTCTTCCGCCTCGGCTTCGTAGGTCGTGAGCACGCGATGGCGCAGCACGTCGGGCCCGATCGCCTTGATGTCGTCGGGCGTTACGAACGAGCGGCCGCGCAGGAACGCGTGGGCCCGACCGGCCTGCGCGAGCGCAATCGTCGCGCGCGGACTCGCGCCGAACTCCACGAGCGGAACGAGATCCTCCAGCCCAAACTGTTTCGGCTCGCGCGTGGCGTGCACGATGTCCACGATGTAGTCAACGATGCGATCGTCCATGTACAGCTCGGTGATGCGGCGGCGCGCGTCGAGAATCGCCTTCGGCGACGCCACGGCATCCACGTCGATCGGCTCGCCGCTGGCCATGCGACGCATGATTTCCTTCTCTTCGTCACGCGTGGGATAGCCGACGCGAAGCTTCAACATGAAGCGGTCGACCTGCGCTTCGGGGAGCGGGTAGGTGCCCTCCTGCTCGATCGGGTTTTGCGTGGCGAGGACGAGGAAGGGCTCTTCGAGCTTGTACGTCGTCCCGCCGATCGTGACCTGTTTCTCCTGCATCGCCTCGAGCAACGCCGACTGGACCTTGGCGGGCGCTCGATTGATCTCGTCCGCCAAAATGATGTTGGCGAAGATCGGGCCCTTCTTCACGAGGAAGTTGCCTGTCGGCTGATCGTAGATCTGCGTGCCGACGACGTCCGCCGGCAGCAGATCGGGAGTGAACTGAATGCGGCTGAACGACGTATCGATGGTTTCGGCGAGCGTCCGAACGGTGAGCGTCTTCGCGAGACCCGGCACGCCTTCCAGTAGGACGTGGCCTCCCGTGAGGAGACTGATGAGCAGCCGCTCAACCATGTACTCCTGGCCGACAACCCTCTTGGCGACCTGGCGGCTGACGTCCTGTACCAACCGCGAGTCAGCAGTTGCCTGCGCCGACGGCGGCTGCGTCTTTGTGGCCACGGACACTCCACGAGTTGAGAGTTTTTGTCCAACGAGAGTCGCTTCCCCTTCAAATCTAGGACCGCGCGGCGGCTGCCGTGTTCCATCTCCGCTCGCGCCATCCAAGCCACGCGAGTCGTTACGTGGAGCGGGTGGAGCGGCTTGAATTGAATAATTGTTCGAGGTCGCGGCGTTCCTTAGAGCTCAACGGCCTGCTCTTGCCGCTCTCGAGTCCTCCAAGCGCTACCGGACCATAACGAACGCGGATCAGCCGCTCGACGGTAAGTCCCAGCGCCTTGCACAGACGCCGCACCTCGCGCTTCCGGCCCTCGGTGATCGTGACCTCGAATTCGGATCGGCCACCGCCTATCCGACGCGCGGTGGCGTCGACCGGTTCCACGATTCCATCCTCGAGCTCGACGCCCAGCCTGGCGCGCCTCGCCGCCGCTTCGGCGTTCCCTTCCACGACCGCGACATACGCTCGCTCGACCTCTCGGCTCGGATGCGTGAGCGCGTGGGCGGCGCTTCCATCGTTCGTCAGGAGAAGGACGCCCTCGGTCATGTAATCCAGGCGCCCCACGTACGTCAGTCCGGGAACGTCCTCCACCAGATCGAAAACCGTCTTCCTGCCCTGTGGATCCGAGCGCGTGGTCATCACGCCCGCCGGCTTGTGCAGGACGATCCATGCTGGGGCGGCGGGCAGGCGAATGCTCTGGCCGTCCACGCGGATGTCGTCGTGCTCGGGGTCGACGCTTTGTCCGATCTGCGCGACGCGACCGTTCACGCTGACCCGACCCGCCGCGATCAATTCCTCGGAATGGCGGCGCGACGCCACACCGGAGCGGGCAAGCGCGCGCTGCAACCGCATTGGTCCCGACATCAACTCCTGCGCGTCAGCTGTCCTGCGTCACGACGAGCGGTCCATCATACGTCCGCGCGCGTCTCGGAGCTTGTGGCGCTCCGTTCGTCGACGACGTTCTGACGCAGAGCGATCGCGAGCTCGTCGGCGCGAGGAAGCTCCTCGAGGTGGCGCAGAGCGAAGTGCTCGAGGAACAGCGGCGTCGTACCGTACAAAAGCGGCCGACCCAATCCCTCGGCGCGTCCCACGACGTCGATCAGCCCGCGCTCGTGCAGCGACTTGAGGACGCTGCCCACGTTGACTCCGCGAATCTCCTCGACCTCGGCGCGGCCGATCGGCTGGCGATATGCGATGAGCGCCAGCGTCTCGAGCGCCGCCGCCGATAGACGTTGCGGGCGCGCCGCGAGCTGCGCGCGCTCGATAGCTTCGGTGTACTCGGCGCGCGTGAGGACCTGCCATCCGCCGGCGATCTCGACGAGCTCGACGCCATGTCCTTCCTCGTCATAGTGCGATTTCAGCTCGTCCAGCGCGGCCGCGATCGCCGCCGCCGACGCGTCCGGGTCGAGCGCGGACAGCTCATCGGCGGGAACCGGACGGGCGCTCGCGAACAACGCGGCCTCAAGCAGCTTCGCTAGCGGGGTCATCTGGGTCGCGGGAGATCTCTACGTTGGCGAAGGGCCGTGGTTGCGCGACGCGAAGCTCGCCGAGGCGCGCCAGCTCGAGCAGCCCGAGCAGCGCGGAGAGCACTTGCCATGGCGGCGCGTCGGCGGCCACCACGTCGGTCCATTGCAAACGCGCCCGGAGCGCGAGCAGCGACCGGATGATCTCGATCGCCGCGGGCACGTCGAGCGGACGCGCCACCACGTCGTGCATGTTCGGCGCACGACCGAAGCGGAGCACGCGATCGACGGCCGACAGCAGCTCCGAGAGCGAGAGGGCCAGCGGCGCTTGCGGCGGTGTCGGCTGATCCGGAAGAAACGCCCGCGCGAACTGCCGGCGACGTTCGTCGGCCCGGTGCTCCATGACATCAACGATCTCGCGCATCTGCTGGTACTCCAACAACCGGCGCACCAGTTCCGCGCGCGGATCCTCCCACTCCTCGGTTTCACCTCGCGGCAGTAACAATTGCGCTTTGATCCGGAGCAGCCGCGCCGCCATCTCCAGGTAGTCGGCCGCCTCGTTGAGTCCCAGCGAGTGAATGCGAAGCAGGAATTGCTCGGCAATTCGCGCGATCGGAATGTCGTAGATGTCGACCTTCTCGTCGCGAATGAGCGCCAGCAAGAGGTCGAGCGGGCCGGAAAAGGACGTCAACTCGACGAGGAACCCGCCGTCGTCTTTTCCGCTGCCGTCGGTCCTGGCCAATCCCGGAGGGAGAGGGAAGGTCGATCCGGCAACGAAGACTTCGGGCGGGATGGCGGTCACCGGTACAGCTCCCAGGCCAGCGGCAACACGAAGGAGTTCACGCTCGAGATCAGTATGCCGCCGAGCGCGAACGCGGGGCGCATCCATGCCTGGAGCAGTCCGCCGCCGAAAAACAGCAAGGCCAGGAGAACCAGGAACCCGAAGCGCGACCACTCCTGGTATTTGACGGCCCAGGCAGGCGGCAGCATGTGCTTCACGACGTGCGATCCGTCGAGCGGGGGGATTGGAATCAGGTTGAACGCAATGAGCATGAGGTTGATGAGGATCGCGTAGATCATCATCACCTGGAGAACGGCCATCGTGCCCTCGGTGACCGGAGCCAGCCGTGCGATCACGCCAAGGAACCCGAGCAGCACGGTGCTCACGATCGCGATGGCGAAGTTTGTCGCGACCCCCGCGAGCGAAACGATGATGTCGCCGCGCCGGTAATTGCGGTAGTTGGCCGGATTGACGGGCACCGGCTTGGCTCCGCCCAGCATGATCCGCCAGTTCGTCGCGAGTCCCATCACGAGGGGCATGATGATCGTGAGAAACGGATCAATGTGCTTGACCGGATTCCACGTGAGACGGCCGAGCTGTTGTGCCGTCGGGTCCCCCTGTTTGAGCGCCGCGTAGCCGTGCGCGTATTCGTGCGCGATAACCGAGAAGAGTAGAACTGGCGCGACGAAGAGTACGGTTTGTAGGGTTTCCACTGCGAAAAAAAGTAGCCGTGGACATGAGCGAAGTCAAAGTCCTGCCTTGACATCCGCGATTTCCGTTTCTAGGTTCCGCCCCTCGCGCTCTAGAGCGTTTTCAGCGCGTTTCAGCGCGTTTCAGCGCGTTTCGACCAGAATTCTGGAGATTGTTAGTGCCGAATATCGCATCCGCCAAGAAGAACCTTCGCAAGTCCCAGGCAGCGGCCATTCGCAATCGGGCGCAACGTTCGGAGCTTCGGACCGCGCTCAAGAAGGCCAAATCGGCGGAAGCGTCGCCCGAAATGAAAGAGACTGCCACGCGCCTGCTCGATCGCGCGGCGCGGAAAGGGCTGATCCATCGCAACACCGCCGCGCGTCATAAGAGCTCGATCGCTCGCGCCCGGTAGCCGGCCGCCAGTAGGCTAGACGATCGTCATCTCGGCGCCGCAGCGCTCGCAGTACCACTCGCTGGGATAGTTCATCGCGCCGCATTCGGCACACTTGAGCGTCTTGGGTTGCTCGACGACACCGGAGGTTCGCACCTCGCTGGGACTGTCACCAACGGCTGGCGTTTTGAGCGGTGTGTCTTTTTTCGCGACGGGAGCGCGTGGCGGCGCGGGTGTTGGCGGCGCGGGTGTCGCCCCCGCTGACGCTGCGGCGGGTGCCGATGGAGCCGCTTCCGGTGGCTTGGGAGGCGCCGCGGAAGTCTTGGCCTCAGGGCTCTTTTCCGAGACAGCCAGCGGGCCCGCTCTGCTTTTCCTGCCCAAGGCATCTACGCCAGTCGGGGTCGAGCTACCAACGACAGAGCTCAGGAATTCCAGCTCATTGAAATCCGCGGACGTGCGGGGTGCGGACCCCGCTGTCCTGTCATCGTCATCGCCGCCAAGAAGCCCGCGAATCGAGTTGAGCTCATCAGCGATAACGTCTTGATTTTCCTTGATCTTAGCCAACTCGCGCTGAGACTTTTTCGAGCTGCTTTCCCACTCGGCCGCCGTGATCTCTCCGACCTGTTTCCGGAGCTGAGCTTCGGCCTGCTCTTCAGTGTGCGCCTGCTCCGCCGCCTCGAGCTCACGGAGCTTGGCGACGAGGTTGGCCGCGTGCTCCTGCAGCGTGGCCGTATGCTCTCCAAGCTGGGCAACGACTGCTTGCAGCCGGACGAGATAGTCCTGACGGACGCGGTCGAACACCTTGACCGGCGTCGAGTCTTTTTTGGCCTCGAGATCGTCGAGCCATTGCTCGTACTTCAACCGCTCCGCCATGAGCTCCTTGGCGGCGTCGAGTTGGGACAGCTGACTTGCGGCGGGAGTGCGGGGTCGGCGGGGGGGAATTGTTGGGTCTCCGTTGGACTAGGTGATAGGTGATAGGTGATAGGTGATAAGTGTTAGGTGATAGGTGCTGCGTTCTCCAATCCATGCCGCCTATTCCCTGCTCTCTTCTCCCCGAAAATAACGATTAGATCATCCCTCGGTGTACGACATTCCCGTCGACGATCGTATAGTGGACCCGTCCCGTGAGGGTCGTCCCCTGGTACGGGGTGTTGCGTCCTTTGGTCCGGAACCGTGAGGCGTTCACTTCCCAGTCGGCTCCCGGATCGAAAACGGTGATGTCGGCTGGGGACCCGCGTCGCAGCGTCCCGCCTGGTAGGTGAAAGACCCGGGCAGGAGCACAGGACATCCGCTCGATGAGGAGCTTCAAGTCCACGATTCCCGGGCGGACGAGCCAGGTGATGTTCACCGCGAGCGCGGTCTCCAGCCCAATTATACCATTGGGCGCGTCCGCGAACTCGCGCTCCTTTTCGTCGTAGTGGTGTGGCGCGTGGTCCGTCGCGATGACGTCGATGATTCCGTCGCGCACGGCGTGCTGGAGCGCCTCGACGTCGTCGGCCGTGCGCAGCGGCGGGTTCATCTTCGCGTTGGTGTCGTAGTCTTCGACCGCTTCTTCCGTCAACGACAGATGATGGGGACAGACCTCCGCCGTCACGTTGATTCCCTTCTCTTTTCCCCATTCGATCAGTTGCACCGACCCGCGTGTGCTCATGTGGCACAAGTGGATGTGCCCACCGGTGCGGCGCGCGAGCAGCATGTCGCGGATCGCCATGATCTCTTCGGCTTCCGCGGGAATGCCCTTGAGTCCGAGGCGCATGCTCATGATGCCTTCGTTCATGACGCCGCCCTTCGCGAGCGTCGGCTCCTCACAGTGATCCGCCACCGGGATGCCGAACGTGCGCGCGTACTCGAGCGCGGTTCGCATGAGATGCGCGCTCGCCACCGGTCTGCCGTCGTCGCTGACCGCGACCGCACCCGCGCTGATCATTTCACCAAATTCGGCGAGCGTCTCCCCATTCTGGCCGACTGAGATCGCGCCGATCGGATAGACACGGGCCATTCCCGCGCGCTGCGACTGCCGCACCACGAAGCCCACCGCGGCCTGGTTGTCGGTCACGGGATCCGTGTTCGGCATCGCGCAGACGGCCGTAAATCCACCCGCCGCCGCCGCCGCGGCTCCTGTCGCGATCGTCTCGACGTCTTCGCGTCCCGGCTCGCGCAGATGACAGTGCACGTCGATGAACCCGGGAGCAACGATGAGACCCTTGCAATCCAGGATGTCGACGGAGCTGCCGAGGATCCCTCGGCCGATCGAGCCGATCTGGCCATCCAGGATGGCGACGTCGGCGATCTCATCGAGGTTCTGTGACGGATCGATGACTCGTCCGCCTTTGAGAATCAACGGTTGGCCCGGCTGAATCACGCCGGACCTCCCTTCGCCTTCTCGGCGAGTTCCGGTTTGCCTCCGGACAGCAGGTAGAGCACGGCCATACGGACGGCGACGCCGTTCGTGACCTGATCGAGGATCACGCTGAATGGCCCGTCCGCGACGTCCGAATCGATCTCGACGCCGCGATTCATGGGTCCCGGGTGCAGAATGAGGATGTCGCGTCCCGCGCGATCGAGGCGCTCGCGCGTCACGCCGAAGACGCGATTGTATTCGCGGACGGACGGGATGTAGCCTGCCTCCATTCGTTCGAGCTGCAGGCGCAGAATGTTGAGCGCATCCGCCCACTCGATGGCCGCTTCGACGCGATCGAAGACTTTCACCTCGAATTCATCGATGGCGTTGGGCAGCAGCGACCGCGGCCCGCAGACCGCCACTTCCGCCCCCATTTTGCGCAGTCCCCAGATGTTCGAGCGGGCGACGCGCGAGTGCAGCACGTCACCCACGATACAGACCTTGATGCCTTCGAGCTTCATGAAGTGGTCTCGCAGGGTGAGGAGGTCGAGCAGTCCCTGAGTGGGATGCTCGTGCGTCCCGTCGCCCGCGTTGATGACGTTGGACTCGATGCGTTCGGCGAGGAAGTGGGCTGCACCCGACGCTCCGTGCCGGATCACCACCATGTCGATGCGCATGGCCTCGAGGTTGCGCGCCGTGTCCACCAGCGTCTCGCCTTTCTGAACGCTGGATCCGGAGGAAGAGACGTTGACAGTGTCGGCGGAGAGCCGCTTCTCGGCGAACTCGAAGGAGATCCGCGTCCGTGTCGATGCCTCGAAGAACAGGTTCACGATCGTCGCGCCGCGAAGGGTGGGGACCTTCTTGATCGCGCGCTCGCTGATCTCCTTGAACGGCTCGGCGGTGTCGAGAATCAGCTTGATTTGCTCGGGCGAGAGGGGCTCCAGGGCCAGAAGATCTTTGCCGAGCGGCGCCGTCATACGTCGACATCCCGGCTCGCGATTTTGGTCGCGAGAACGACCGCGTCCTGGCCATCGAGCTCCTCGACCAGGACGTCCACGCGCTGACCCGCGAGCACGTCGATCTTCTTGCCCACAACGTCGGGCGCGATAGGCAGCTCCCGCCCCCCGCGATCCACCACAACGGCGAGCGCGATGCGGCGGGGGCGGCCAAAATCGGCCAGCTCGTCGAGCGCCGCTCTGACCGTGCGTCCGGTATAGAGCACGTCGTCCACGATCACGACGTGTTTGCCGTCGATGTCCGCGGGAATATTCGTCGGGCCCACCACGGGTCTTGGGCCCACGGTCTGGAGGTCGTCGCGATACAGCGTGATGTCCAGGGCACCCTGCGGAACGGTCACCTGTTCACGCTCCGCGATCAGTGCCACAATCCGTTCGGCCAACTGCACGCCACGGCGCTGGATCCCCACGATGACGAGCCCATCGGTGCCGTTGTTCAGCTCCACGATCTCGTCCGCCATACGCCGGAGCGTTCGGCCGAGAGCGCGTGCGTCGAGAACGGTGTTCGCCGCCGCCGGATTGGGCGACCCAGCAGGAGGGGGGGGAGGCGGCGGAGGTGGCGGGGGCGCCATCGGCGATGAATATAGTAGGGGGCCGTTGACGGGGTGTGCGCGCGGACCAACCTTTGTGGCCCCGCCAATCCACCCGCCTCCCCGACCTCCGCGCAGCATGGCTTTTCGTCCCTCCCGCGAGATTACCCTGACCGGCCTGACCGCCCTCGGCGGTCGCGCCCGGGGCACGGGGATCAACGTGCTCGAGGGGGTGCGATTCTTGGGGTCCTGCGCGCGCTCGATTGCGAACATGCCCAAGAGCGTCAGGAGCATGTTCGGCCGCGTCCTGCTGATGCAGGTGCGGTTCACGGCAGTCGATGCGATGCCGATCATCGCGGGGCTCGCGCTCCTCATCGGGGCGCTGGTCATCGCTCAGGCGCAGGCGCAGGCCGTTCGATTCGGCGTCTCGGAGGCGCTGGGCCAACTCCTCGCCACGATCATCGT
>JBBDXZ010000088.1:0-23107 GCA_040902075.1 Gemmatimonadaceae bacterium | reverse complement strand
GCGAGGACGTCGATCCCGCGGAATACCGGGCCGACCGAAACCCGCTGACTCAGGCACCGCACCAGCGCCGCGACCGATGCGAGCTGGCGCTCGTTCAGCTCGCGCACGACCGGCGTCTGCCGACCCTGGCGATCTGCCGCGGCATTCAGGTGGTCAACGTCGCTCTCGGCGGCAGCTTGATCCAGGACATCTCGACCGAGTGCCCGTCGTCGATCGTGCATGACCAGTCCGACGAGCGCCGGGCGCGCGTACACGAGGTGACTATCGAACGCGAATCGAAGCTCGCGGCCGCGGTCGGCGCGACCAGCATCTCCGTGAACTCATCGCATCACCAGGCGCTCGCGCGCGTGGCTGAGGGCTTGCGCGTGACCGCGCGGTCGCCCGATGGGATTATCGAAGGCGCCGAGTGGGAAGCGGACGACTGGTGGATGCTTGGCGTCCAGTGGCACCCCGAAGAGCTGGTGCGCGATACCGCGAACTGGGACCGCGGGCTGTTCAACGCGTTCGCGGCGCGCGTCCGAAGCGAGAGCAAGAGAAGGCGGAACTAGCCCGCCAGCCTCCAACGCGCTTCGTCTTCCACCTGGCGCATGAGCCGCTCAGGCGTGTGTACGTCCGGAAACAGCAGCGTGTCCGACAGCGTGTTGAGCGCTACACGCAGAAGGCCGAATCGGGCCGCGATGGATGCGTACATCTCGGCCATGCCGTACTGCTCGGCCATTCGATGCTCGGCGGCGAGCTCGAATCCCCGACGTCCCAGGTCCTCGAAGTAGCCCAGGTCGGGTCCCCCGCGGCGCCATTTCCGCTGCTCGATGTAGTCCGGAAACAACCCCGCAATCCAGAGCGCCTGATTCCCGAGATGCACGCGAACGAGGAACGCACGCCGCGGATCGCGGTCGTTCACGTCCTCCAGCAGCGAAGCGAGCGTATCGTAAATCTCGTCGTCGGCTTTGCTGATCCGCTCCGACCGACCCCGTGCGCCGAACGCCAGCAACACCGCGGTGAGATAGTCGCTCATGGCGCGGTCCCGTTCGCCGGCGCGGATCAATGCGTGACGCACCATCACGTAGAGAAACAGCGGGAGCGACGCGTAAGCGCCGAACCGTGAATGCAGGAGTGCGCCCGGCAGCCGCTCGTCGTCGAGAATCGCGTCGAGCCCGTCGTCCACAAGCCGCTGCTGCACGAGGTGCAGCTCGTCCGTCGAGTCGCGCGCCACGAGGCGCACGGCGAGCTGTGCATCCGCGCGAGACAACTGGTGCCGAGCGTTGGCTAGAATCATCCGCACTCCTCCTTGGAAACCATACCCGGGGTCGGTTCAAAGGTTTGGGGGAAGCAGGACTCCATATCCCGGACTGCTGAGGCCGTCCAAGGTAAAACCGCTGGCACTCAGGAGTTACGACTGCTAACGGGGGCGCGCTTCTCTGTTCGCGACGGTGGTCCCCAGCTCGAGCATCAGGGAGGCGATGCGAGCCATTTTCTCGTAATCGATCTTCGCGGGCTCGTCCGAAACTTTGTGGTAGTCCTCGTGAAATCCCGTCGAGAAGAACAGGATCGGAATCCCCTTCTGCGCGTAGTTGTAGTGGTCGCTGCGGAAGTAATAGCGCTCCGGATGCGTCGGCGAATCGAGCGCGCGATCGAGCTCCAGCGGTCGCAATTGGCGCGCGTTCACCGTGTCGAGTATCGCGCCGAGCGCCTTGCTCTGATTGTTCGGCGCGGCGCTGGGACCAATGACGTAAACTCGATTCGCCGCGGATTCGCCGTTCACTCGCGAATCAAAATTCTCCGTTGGGCCGCCACGTCGCCCGATCATGTCCATGTTGAAGTGCGCGACGATCGAATCGATCGGAACCGTCGGACGGTTGGTGAAGTGGGCGGAGCCAAGAAGTCCCTTCTCTTCGCCCGTGTGCCACACGAACAGCGCCGAACGCCTGGGTCGCTTGGACGTCATTGATTTGGCGATCGCCAGCATCGCGACACTGCCGCTGCCATCGTCGTCCGCTCCGTTGGCAATCGAGTCGGGTTTCATTCCCGACTGGATCCCGACGTGGTCGTAATGCGCGCCAAAGGCTACGAACGTCTTGTTGAAACGCGGATCGGCGCCACGAACCACGCCCACCACGTTGTATGCGGTGAACGGGTCACGTCGCAAATCGGCGCGCCCGGAAAACCGGCGTCCGGCTAACAGCTGCGGCGATTCGTCGCTCGGCCAGGTGGCTGGCAACAGCGGCGAACCCGCTTTCGCGAGCCCGAGTGCCACCATCGGCAGCGGGCGCTGAGTATCCGACGTCGTCTGATCGCCAGGCGCCGGAATGACGGACCGCATCAGATAGGGCTGCATCTTCGCGTAGTATTCAGCCGTCTTACCCGCCATGAGCGCCACGACCGCCGCCGGCTGGAACTGGAGCGCACGGCCCATGCGCTGTCCCAACTCCTCTTGAGATTCGAGCTGCTCGCGCGTTGCGGAGTCGGTCACGTTGGGCGGCGCGGCGTGAATGATCACGATGACTCTGCCCGGTGCATCGAGGCCCTGAAAATCGTTGCGGCCCGGCCCGACCATTCCGTAGCCCGCAAAGAAAATCTCCCCCTCGGCGCTGCGCTTCGGGAGCGGCGCGCCTGCGCCGAGATTGACCCAGGGAAGGATTTCTCTCCCGAGACCGAGCGGGATGGTGTTGGGCCCTTGCGTCACCGCCAACTGAGTCCCGGGACCAAAACTTTCCTTGATGAGGGGAACCCGCTGGTAGTAGAGGCTGTCGCCGCCAGGCTCTATGCCGAGCGACACGAGGCGGTCAACGAGAAACCGGGCGGCGCGCAGCTCGGAGGGCGTACCCGTTTCACGACCGGCCATCGAATCGGCCGAGAAGGCAAAGAGGTCGCGTCTCAACTCGGTTACCGAAATGGGCACCGGCGACGCCGGAGCTGGTGACGTGACCGTTGAGGTCGCGGGCGCGCACGCCGCGAAAACTGCGAGCAGAAGCACCGAGCGGTGCATTGGTCGACTCCGGTTGGGGGCATCCTGAGGAGCGAGACGGTAGCGCCCAACTCCCCCGCGCCGCAAGCACCGAAGCGATGATGCGTAAAGCAGTTGCGCGAACAGGAATTGACCGTCCGTGTATTACTTACTCGTAGCGACCGCGCTGCCCATTCCTTCCCGGCGCACGGCGCTCTTCAGCCCGCTCTTAGAGGTCCTTGTGCTTTATATCTGCATTCCCGCGTACAACGAAGCGCCGACCGTAGGGTTGCTGTTGTGGCGTCTTCGTAGCGTCATGCAGGATTTCGCTCGCGAATACGAGATCTTCGTCTACAACGATGGCAGTTCGGACGCGACTGCCGAAACGCTCAGGTCGTACACCGAAGTCCTGCCGTTGACGATCCTCGGCGGTTCGCGGCACGAGGGATACGGTCACGCGCTCGACGCGCTCGCGCGCGCCGTCGCCAAGCGGACGCGGTATCCGCGCCGCGACGGCATGCTGACGATGCAAGCCGATTTCACCGATCGTCCGGAAGACCTTCCCGAGCTCATCAAGCGATTCGAAGGTGGCGCGGATGTCGTCGTGGCGGAGCGCGAAGTCACGGATGCGTGGCCGGGTTCAGCGCGCATGCTGCGACGCGTGGCGCCCTGGATCATGCGACCGTTCGTCAACCTGCCGGATATGAAGGACCCGTTTGGCACGCTGCGCATCTACCGCATTTCGGTGCTGCGTGATTTGCTCAAGGCGACCGGCGACAAGCCCATCGTTCACTCCGACGGCTGGGCGGCGAACGTGGAGTTGCTCGTGCACTCCAGCCGGTTCGCCCGCCGCGTCGAGTCGATCGCGTTTAGCCCCCGCTACGAGCTCCGTCCTCGCGGCACGCGCGTGCGTCCATGGAAGAGCGCCATCGAGCTCCTTCGCTCCGCTCGGTCGCTGCGTGCGGCGCAAACCGCCACGTCATGACCGGCGTGCGCCTCGCTCTCACCCTGCTCGCGTGCGCCGGCGTTGCCTCGGCGCAGGACACCACCGTTCCGGGCCCTAAGCCCACAACGGCAGCGCGATTGTCCGTCCCATTCGGCGCCGGAGAGCGCGCCGACTACCAGGTGAAGTATGGTCCCTTCAGCGTCGGTCGAGGCACGATGGACGTGATCGGGATCGACACGATCCGTGGACACGAGAGCTGGCACATCTACTTTCGCGTGCGAGGGGGCGTGCCCGGATTTCGGGTGGATAATCGCATGGAGAGCTGGATGGACACCGGCACGCTCTCGTCGTTGCGCTTCACGCAGGAGCTGCGGGAGCGGAGCCGTGAGCGCGAGCGCCGGTTCGAGATTTATCCGGACAGCGGTATCTATGTCGAAAACAACAGGGACCCTTCTCCCACGGTCGCCAATCCGCTGGACGACGGCTCGTTCCTGTACTTCGTGCGCACCATCCCGCTCGAAGTCGGCCTGGAATACTCTTTTGATCGGTACTTCCGGCCCGACCGCAATCCCGTGCGCATCCAGGTCCTGCGGAAGGAGCGCGTCACCGTTCCCGCCGGTACTTTCGAAACGATCGTGATTCGACCAATCATCAAGGCCCGAGGGGCGTTCTCCGAAGACGGCCGCGCCGAAGTATGGCTGACCGACGACAGCAGACGGATCCTGGTTCAGATCAAATCGCACATGAAGCTCGGCTCGCTGAGCCTGTATCTGAGATCCTACACCCCGCCCACGACGGCGGATTCGACCGCGCTCGCCAAGCAATGAGCCGGCGACCGCCGGACTCGAAGAAGAAGAACTCTCGAGAGGCGGACCTGGCGAAGATCCGGACGGTTCCGGTTCTTCGGCGCGAGAATAAGGTCAGCGCGGCGGAATTCGCGAAGCCGCCGGCGAAGGACCGGTCCTTCCACGCGTTCATCGAATCGCTCCCCGACATTCTCGTCGCCCGCGACTTTCGCCGTGTCGTGGAAGCCATCGCCGGCGCGGCCGAGACGAAGCGCGCGGTCGTCGTCATGCTCGGCGGCCACATCGTCAAGACCGGGCTTGCTCCATTGCTCGTGACGCTCATCGAGCGGCAAGTAATCACACACGTCGCGATGAACGGATCCGCGGCGATTCACGATTTCGAGATCGCGCGATTCGGCGGGACCTCGGAAGACGTCGCCGCGGGGTTGAAGGACGGGACGTTCGGGATGGCCGACGAAACTGGACGCGAGATGAACCAGGCGTTCAGTGACGGCAGTAAGCGCGAGCAAGGGATGGGCGAATCACTGGCGGCGGCTCTCGAGAGCGCGAAGCTCGTGCATCCTGAGCTGTCGGTAATCCTCAACGCGCAGCGTCATGAGGTTCCGGTCACGGTGCACGCGGCGATCGGAGCGGAGATCATCCACCAGCATCCCTCGGCGAATGGCGCGGCGATCGGAGACACCAGCCATCGCGACTTTCGGCGACTCGCCCACGGGCTCGCCGGCCTGCATGACGGTGGGGTCGTGCTGAATCTGGGCAGCGCGGTCATCATGCCGGAAGTGTTTCTCAAGGCGCTCACCATCGCGCGCAACCTGCATGAGGGACGGCCGCAGAATTTCGTCACGTGCGATCTCGACATGATCCGCCACTACCGGCCGCGCATGAACGTCGTTCAGCGCCCCACGATGCACAGCGGCAAGGGCTACGAGATCACCGGCCACCATGAGCTGATGGTGCCTATGCTCGTCTGGGCCGTATTGGACCGGCTTGCATAGCTGGCCGCGGGGGAAAAAAAGGCCGCGCGTGTGCGCGGCCGTTCGTGTTTCTGAGGAGGACAGGCTTTACATGCTCGGACCAGACCAGCGCCCGCGCAGGCGATGCGCCGTGTCCGGACTCACGATTCGGATCACGAAATAGATGATCAACCCGACGATCGCGATCTTCACTGCCCAGACGAGCAGCATGATGAGAATGCCGAAAAGAACCCCGAAAAGACCAAACGCGAGCTTGAGCGCGAATAGCCCAAGCAGTGCGAACAGCCCGATCATGAACACAGTACGAAGCATGCTGATTTCCCGTTAACAGTTCTGACCTGACTTACGCCAAGAGCGAGGCCTGAGTTTCAGGGATCGTATACGGTCAGGCCTCGCATCGCCATGGCCAGCCAAGGGATAACCCGCTAACCGGCTAGTTAGTGTCTTCAAGGTTACTATGCGCTACCGCCTGAAAACTGCCCGGGTAGATTACGCCCTCCGGCGACGTTTCCATCTATTGAATGGCTGACACGCTCCACCAAATCATGGGTCGCCACCGCGTCCAGCCGCTTCCCGAGCGGAAGCCAAGCTGGTTGAAGGTGAAGGCGCCTGGCGGGCCCAACTACTTGCGGCTCAAGCAGCTGATGCGGTCCCTGGACCTGCATACGGTCTGCGAGGAAGCGCATTGCCCCAATGTCGGTGAATGCTGGGAGCACGGCGCGGCTACTTTCATGATCCTCGGCGATGTGTGCACGCGAAACTGTGCATACTGCGCGGTGGCGCACGGCCGGCCGCCGAAATACGACCCCGCGGAACCCGATCGGGTGGGCGAAGCGGTCGCACAGATGCAGCTGCGCCACGCCGTGGTCACCTCGGTGGACCGCGATGACCTCCCCGACTTCGGTGCCTGGGCGTTCGCGGAGACGATTCGGCAGATCCACTCGCGCCTCCCCGAATGTTCCGTTGAGGTGCTCGTCCCCGACTTCCAAGGGGTCGAGGATGCCATTCGCACGGTCCTTGAAGCCCGCCCGGAGATCTACAACCACAACACCGAGACCGTGCCGCGTCTTTACAAGAAGTGCAGGCCCGGTGGCCGCTACGAGCGGGTGATGCAGATCTTTCGATTCGCGAAGGCGACGGCGCCCGATATTCCCACGAAAACGGGAATGATCCTCGGCATGGGCGAGACGAATCAAGAGGTCGTCGCCGTCATGCGAGACCTGCGCCGGGTGGACGTCGACATTCTCACGCTCGGTCAGTATCTCCGTCCCTCCGACGCGCACATCGAGCTCGATCGGTACGTCACACCCGACGAATTCAAATCCCTGCGCGACGTCGGCATGGAAATGGGCTTCAAGCATGTCGAGTCGGGGCCGTTGGTGCGCTCGAGCTACCACGCATGGGAACAGGTTCAGGCCGCGGGCGTGTGAGGAACTCCGACTTGTTGCGCTCGATGCTGCTTCAGCGGCGATTCGAGGAGCGTACGGCCGAGGCGTATGCGCTCGGCAAGATCGGCGGCTTCTGCCATCTGTATATCGGGCAGGAGGCGGTGAGCACCGGAACGATCTCGGTCCTGCGGCCGGATGACTACATCATCACCACCTACCGCGATCACGGTCAGGCGCTGGCTCGCGGCATCCCGCCGCGCGCGGTGATGTCCGAGCTGTTCGGCAAAGTGGACGGCTGCTCGCGTGGGAAAGGCGGCTCGATGCACCTGTTTGATAGGAATGTGAACTTCCTCGGCGGCCATGCCATTGTCGGGGCTCACGTTCCCATAGCCACCGGCGTTGGTTTTGCGATCAAGTATCGCGGCGGCGACCAGGTGTGCATCTGCTTCATGGGCGAGTCCGTCGTGAACACGGGCGCGTTTCACGAGGCGCTCAACATGGCGGGCCTGTGGAAGCTGCCCGTGGTGTACCTCATCGAGAACAATCGATACGGCATGGGTACGGCGTTGGAGCGCGCGTCGGCCATTCACGCCATCTACGAACGCGGAGCGGCGTACAACATGCCCCGGTCGCAATGCGACGGGCAGGACGTTTTCGAGGTGCGCAAGGCCGTCCAGGAAGCGGTGGACCGTGCGCGGAAGGAATCGATGCCCACGCTGCTCGAGGCGCGGACCTACCGCTTCATGGGCCACTCGATGTCCGATGCGGTCAGCGGAACCTATCGCCCAAAAAGCGAGCTGGAAGAGTGGCAGCAGCGTGATCCGATCGTGCTGCTGCGCATGCACATGGAAAAGAAAGGTGAGCTGACGGAGGAGGCGCTCCACAAGCTCGATGACGAGGTCAAAGCCGAAGTGCAGGACGCAATCGACTTCGCCGAAAAAAGTTCCGAGCCGCCGCCCGAAGCGCTTTACGAAGACGTGCTGGTGGACACCACCAGCGACGCGACCGCCGAAGCCGTCGCCGCGGACTGACGGTGTCATCCCGAGCGCAGCGAGGGATCTGCACTTGCCGGTAATCACGTATCGAGACGCCCTGAACCAGGCGCTGCGCGAAGAGATGCAGCGCGACGATCGCGTCTTCCTCATGGGCGAGGAGGTCGCG
The DNA here is from genome assembly GCA_040902075.1 of Gemmatimonadaceae bacterium. Lineage (GTDB taxonomy): Bacteria > Gemmatimonadota > Gemmatimonadetes > Gemmatimonadales > Gemmatimonadaceae > DASPMP01. The sequence continues at coordinate 14,888 of JBBDXZ010000088.1, read as the reverse complement.
GTGTATCAGGGCGCTTACAAGGTCTCCAAGGGACTGCTGCAAGAATTCGGTGAAATGCGAGTGGTGGACACGCCGATCACGGAGCTCGGGTTCGCGGGAGTCGGAGTCGGCGCCGCCATGGTCGGTTTGCGTCCCGTCATCGAGTTCATGACGTGGAACTTCGGCGTGCTCGCTCTCGATCAGGTGCTGAACTCCGCCTCGAAGATGCTCTACATGTCGGGCGGCCAGTATCCGGTGCCGATGGTGTTCCGGGGCCCGAACGGCGCGGCATTGCAGTTGTCGGCGCAGCACTCACATGCGTTCGAGTCGTGGCTCGCGCACATGCCGGGCGTGAAGGTCGTCACACCCGGCACGCCGTACGACGCGAAAGGGCTGCTCAAGAGCGCGATTCGCGACGACAATCCCGTCCTGGTGCTCGAAGGCGAGATGCTCTACAACACGAAGGGCGAGGTCCCCGACGACGAATACCTGATCCCGATCGGCAAGGCCGAGCTGAAACGCGAGGGCGATCACTGCACCATCGTCACGAACGGGAAGATGGCGCTCGTGGCGATGCAGGTGGCGGATCAGTTGGCGAAGCAGGACATCCGGATCGACGTGGTGGACCTGCGCACCGTGCGTCCGATGGACATCGAGGCGATCAAGACCTCCGTTCAGAAGACAAATCGCGCCGTCGTGCTCGAAGAGGGGTGGGAGCTCGCGGGCATCGGGGCGCAGGTCGTGGACTACATCCAGCGCGAGTGCTTCGATGATCTCGACGCACCCGTCGCGCGCGTGCATCAGGCGGACGTGCCCATGCCCTACGCCAAGAATCTCGAACGTCTGGCCAAGCCTGACGCCGCGAAAACGATCGCGGCGGTCAAGAAAGTCATGTACCTCGAGTAGGAAGCGACATGGCGACCAAAATCTTCATGGAGGCGCTCTCGCCCACGATGGAGGAAGGGCGCCTCGTCAAATGGTTGAAGAACGAGGGCGACGCGGTGAAAAGTGGCGAGCCGCTCGCCGAGGTCGAGACCGACAAGGCGATCATGGAGCTGGTCGCGCGTGGGGACGGGGTGTTGCGCAAGCGCTTGATCAACGAGGGCGATTCGCGTCCGGTAGGGCAGATCGTCGGTGTCATCGCGACGAAGGACGAGAACATTGATGCCATTCTGAAAGAAGCTGGAGGAGCGGAGGCGGAAGCCGCTCCTCCGGCGGCAGAAAAGGCGACCGCACAGACGAAGGAGCAGGCCGGTGCCTCGCCGGTGCCGCGCGCGCCCCAACAAGCCCAAGCCGCGGCTTCGACTCCGCCGCAGGAGAAAACCGCCGCCGAGCCCCCACCGGCTCGCGCGCCGTCTACACCCTCTGCGTCCTCTGCGGTTCCATCTGGTAATGGTGAACGCACGAAGAGCTCTCCACTCGCGCGACGTATCGCGAATGAGCGCGGCCTCGATATCTCGGGCGTGCAGGGCTCCGGACCCGGCGGGCGGATCATCAAGCGCGATATCGAGGCGGCCGCCGCGGGCGGTGCGCGGGGCGACCAAACAACGTCAGACGTCAGACGTCAGACGTCAGACGTCAGACGCCCTTCATCAGACTTCGAGGATATCGCTCTTACGCAGATCCGGAAGACGATCGCGCGTCGACTCTCCGAATCGATCGGCCCAATCCCGACGTTCTACCTCACCGCCGAATTCGATCTGAGCCGCGTGGTCGAGATGCGCGAAGCGATGCTCGAGCTGGGCGAGGAGTTCAAGGTCTCGATCAACGACATTCTCCTGAAGGCCGTCGCGGCCGCGCTCGCGCAGCACCCGGAAGTCAACGCGCATTGGCTTGGCGACAAGATCCGGACGCACTACCGGGTCCATCTCGGCATGGCGGTCGCCACCGACGATGGCTTGATCGTTCCCGTCATCTTCGACGCGGACGGAAAGCGTTTGAGCGAGATCTCTCGCGAGGCACGCGAGCTCGCCAAACTCGCGCGCGACCGAAAGCTCAAGCCCGAGCAGTACACCGGCTCGACGTTCTCGGTCAGCAACCTCGGCATGATGCAGATCGATCAGTTCACCGCGATCATCAATCCCCCCGAAGTCGGTATTCTGGCGATCGGCACGGCGACGGATCAGGCTGTGGTCGTCGACGCCGAGCTGCAAACGCGCAAACGGCTCCGGGTGACGATGAGCTGCGACCATCGGGCCGTGGATGGCGCGGTGGGCGCGCGCTTCCTCATGACGCTGCGCCGGTTGATCGAAAATCCGCTCATGTTGGTTTACTGAACAGCGTTTGAGGTTGGACGTTTGACGTTTGAGGCTTGACGTCAAGCTTCCAACGTCCAACGTCGAACCTCGAACGCAGTTACCCCTTCGCACACTCGGATATCCATGGCAACCTTCGACGTAATTTTCCTCGGCGGTGGACCGGCCGGATATGTCGGCGCCATCCGCTGCGCTCAGCTTGGACTGAACACGGCGGTCGTGGAACGTGAAGGGCTTGGCGGCACCTGCGTGCTCTGGGGCTGCATTCCGGCGAAAGCGCTCCTCGAGTCGGCCGCCCTCGCGACCCATGTTAAGCATGGCGCCGAGTTCGGCGTAACCGCCGCTGAGATCAAACTGGATTACGGCGTTGCCGTCAAGCGGTCGCGCGGCGTGAGCACGCAGAACTCGAAGGGTGTCGAGTTTCTCTTCAAGAAGAACAAGATCACCTACATCAAGGGTTCAGCGCGGCTGGCCGGCGGAATGACTGTCGCGGTGAAGGGCGAAGGCGGAAAGGAAGAAAAGCACGAGGCGAAGAAGGGCGTCGTGATCTCCACCGGGTCGCGCGTAAAGGGGATTCCACAGATCGGTCTCGACCTCAACAAGACCACGATCATCTCGTCGGACGAAGCGCTGGTTCTGGAGAAGGCGCCCAAAACGCTGGCGATCGTGGGAGCCGGCGCCGTCGGCTGCGAGTTTGCCGACGTCTTCGGTGCCTTTGGCTCGCACGTCACGCTAATCGAGGCGCTTCCGGTCATCCTGCCCTTGGAAGACGCCGACTGCTCGAAAGACCTCGAGCGCGCGTTCAAGAAGAGGAAGATCGACGTGTTGACCGGCGCGAAGATGACGTCGGCGAAGGCCACGAAGGCCGGTGTCACACTGCAAATCGAATCGGGCGGTGAAAAGAAGACGCTCGAAGTGGAAAAGGTGCTGGTCGCCGCGGGACGCGCACCCAACGTCGAGGACATCGGGCTCAAGGAAGCGGGTGTGCAGCTCACCGAGCGAGGATTTATCAAGATCAACGCGCAGATGCAGACGTCGGTGAAGGGCATCTTCGCGATCGGGGACGTCGCCGGTCCACCGATGCTGGCGCACAAGGGCTCGCGCGAAGGTGTCGTGGTCGCCGAGCACCTTGCGGGCAAACACAGTCACGGGATCAACTACAAGAACATCCCGAACGCGACGTACTGCCATCCTGAAGTGGCATCCATCGGTCTGACCGAACAGCAGTGCAAGGAGCAGAAGCTCGAGTACAAAGTCGGCAGGTTTCCGTTCTCGGCGAACGGGCGCGCGCGCACCTCGGGCGAGACCGACGGCTTCGTGAAGATCATTCGCGACGCCAAGTACGGCGAAATACTCGGAGCGCACATCATCGGCGCGCATGCGACCGAGCTGATTCACGAGCTCGCCGTCGCGCGCGAGAACGAGTACACTGTCGAGGAAGTCGATCTCGCGATCCACGCACACCCGACGCTGTCCGAAGCCGTGGCCGAGGCGGCGCTCGACTCGCTCGGACGGACGATTCACGCGTAGGAATGCATGAATAGCAAGGAACTTTGGGTCGTTGATTGTGGCCGGCGCGCCTACGGCGAAATGCTGGAGCTCCAGCGGGCGGTCGCGCGTGCGCGCATCAGCGGCGACATCGAGCAGGACGTGCTGCTGCTCGTCGAGCATCCGCCGGTCATCACGCTTGGCCGGTCGTCGAAGGACGCGCATCTCCTCTCCAATCCGGAGCAACTGAAAGCGCGCGGCGTCGAGCTATTCGAGGTGGAGCGCGGCGGCGATGTCACCTTCCATGGACCGGGACAGTTGGTCGGCTATCCGATCATCGATCTCAAGCGACACAAACAGGACCTGCACTGGTATCTGCGCCAGGTCGAAGAGCTGTTGATTCGCGCATTGGCTGAGCTGGGGATCAGCGCCGGACGGATTCCCAAGTACACCGGCGTTTGGACGCGCGACCGGAAAATCGCGTCGATCGGCGTGCACGCGCGCGATTGGGTGACCTGGCACGGCTTCGCGCTCAACGTGACGACCGAGCTGTCGTACTTCGACTTGATCGTGCCTTGCGGTATTCCGGAGGTGACAATGACCTCCGTTCAGCGAGAGCTCGGTGCCGCGGACCTCGAGCAAGTGTCCGAGGTCGTGGCGCGCGCTACGGCGGATGTTTTCGGCCTGGCGCCGCGCTGGATCGACGCCGCGGACCTGGAAGGCCGTGTATCGGCGTGCGCGGTTTCCGCACCCTAGACGGGGCCCCAGACGCGCACGGGACCGCCCAGCCGGCGGCTCGGCGAACCGATACCTGCCATCTGGACGACCCCGGGCGTTCGAGAGGGTAACGGCACCAGGAGGTGCAGGAACGTTTGTTTGCATAACCCGTGCTAGAAGGTAGGTGCTAGGTCCTACGTCCTAGGTCCTAGGTTCTACGTCTAGTCTTCGTCCTAGGTACCTGGTAACGACGTATCCTCCCATGGCCTTTACCTAGCACCTAACACCTAACACCTAACACCTAGCACCTAGCACCTAGCACCTATCAGCCCGTGACTGACGAGCTCCGCATTTATCCACGCCGGGAACGCGAGGTGATTGCCGCCACTCGCGATTTCGGGGCGGAGCTCAATCCGGAACAGCTCGCCGCGGCGACGCACGGCGACGGACCGCTTCTCATCATCGCGGGCGCCGGCACCGGCAAAACTCGCACGCTCGTGTATCGCGTCGCTCATCTCATCGACCGCGGCGTGCCGCCCGAGCGCATCCTGTTGCTGACGTTCACGCGCCGAGCCGCGCACGAGATGCTGTCGCGGGCAGAGCGTCTGGTCGGTACGGCGAGCAGCAAGGTGCACGGAGGAACCTTCCACGCGACGGGGCACCGCCTGCTGCGACAATACGGTCGCGCGGCCGGCATGCCCTCCGACTTCTCCATCATGGATCAGGGCGACGCCGTGGACCTCGTCGGCATCGCGCGCGCGAACCTCGGCGTCGGGAAAAAGGAAAAGCGCTTTCCCAAAAAGGAGACGCTCCACTGGATCTACTCCCGTCACGTGAACACCGAAGTGCCCATCGAAGACGTCATCCACGAAGGCTACCCGCAGTTCGTGGACTACTCGCAGGAAATGCTGCGCATCTTCGCCGAATACATCAGCCGAAAACAGGAGCGGTCGCTGGTGGACTACGACGATCTTCTGCTCTGCTGGGCGCTGATGCTCGAGCACTCGGCCGATCTCGCGACGCGCATCGCGGGCACCTACGATCACGTGCTCGTGGACGAGTTCCAGGACACCAATCAGCTCCAGGCGCGTATTCTCCGCGGCATGTGCCGGACGCACAAGAACATCTCCGTCGTCGGCGACGACGCGCAGAGCATCTACTCGTTCCGCGGCGCGAGCCAGCGGAACATCCTCGATTTCCCGCGCCACTTTCCCGGCTCGCGTCTCGTCACGCTCGAGCAGAATTATCGCTCGACGCAACCGATTCTCGACGTCACCAACACCGTCATCTCACGCGCTCCCGAGCGATTCACGAAGAACCTCTGGACGAAGCGCGCGGGCGGCGACAAGCCCTGGCTCGTCACGATCCAGGACGAGCACGAGCAGACGCGCTTCGTCGTGGACCGCATCCTCGAGCTCCATGAGGAAGGGATCGCGCTTCGCGAGATCGCGGTCCTGTTTCGCGCCGGCTACATGTCGGCCGACCTCGAGATCGAGCTCGCGAATCGCAACGTGCCGTTCGAGAAATGGGGCGGGCTCAAGTTTCTCGAGGCCGCGCACGTCAAGGACGTCATCGCCTTTCTGCGCGTGCTCGACAATCCGCGCGATGAAGTGAGCTGGTACCGTGTGCTCATGATGCTGCCCGGCATTGGAGACACCACCGCGCGCGCGCTCATGACGTCCATGGCCGAGCGTGGGTGGGATGCCGACGCGCTGACGCACTGGACGCCACCGCCCCGAGCGCGAGATGCCCATCGAGCGCTCGGCCAACTCATTAAAAGGCTGCGTGGCGGGGCGCGAGGCGAAGCCTCAGCCCCCGAGCACGCCGTGGCGACCGAGATCGACGTGATCCGGCAGCTGTACGACGACCTCCTGCGCGACAAATACGATCGTCCCGAGCCGCGCCTCGCCGACCTCGACCAGCTTCGTGCGATCGCCAGCGGCTTTCCCAGCCGATCGACCTTTCTCTCGACCATCGCGTTGGAGCCGCCGCAGAGCACGCAGGATCTCGCGGAAGGCAGCGGCGAGGAGGACGACGACGCGCTCATCCTCAGTACGGCGCACAGCTCCAAGGGCAAGGAGTGGGACGTCATCTTTCTCATCTGGGCGGTCGACGGCTGGTTTCCAATGGCGCGTGCGACCGAATCCGAAGCGGAGCTCGAGGAGGAACGCAGGCTGATGTACGTGGCGCTGACGCGCGCACGCAATCATCTCATTGTGTCGTTCCCGATGAACTCGTACTCCACGAGGCGAAGCGCCGACTACTCCATCGATCAGCTGTCGCGTTTCATCGACAGTGGCGTTCGCGACCACATGCAGCGCGTCGCCGTTGCCGCCCCCGCCGATGGTCCACCGCCCGCGACGCCGGCTGAGCACGAACAAGTCGATCTGCTCGCTCTACTTCGCGGACGCTTTGCCCGTCCCTCGGCGAGTGGAAGGGGAGGGAGCGCTGGCGACGAGCCAGCGCCGTAGTGCCTCGTACGGCCGCTTGTCGTCGGTCTTCGCCACGGCAATGATCCGGTGGGTGGCGCGGCGCACGTCCCGTCCCTCGCGCACGTACACCGAGTCGAAGAGATCGAGATCGGTGAGATAGATGCGCCGGGCAAGCAGCGCGGCGTTGTCGAGACGCACGCGTTCCAGATTTCTCGGCGCGATGGTGCGCAGCTGCGGACCGAGGCGGAACACCAGCTCCTGACGCGCCGCGCGATAGACGCTGTCGCGCAGCGCGAGCCGCACGGGAACGTTCGGGTCGCCGGGATGCGCCTGGAACACCGAATCCATGTCGTGATGCAAGCGCTTCCAGAATCGCGCGAGCAATTTGTCGTCGGACCAGCGCGCCTCCGTCTCCGCCACGGCGCGTGGCTGGCCGCGGCGACGAAAGAAGTCGCCGGAGCCGCGCGCGCCCACGAAGTTCGCGAACGACTCGTTGAATTCCGCTTGCCCGCTCGCGTAGAACGTATTGTGCGTCAGCTCGTGGATGACGGTGTTCGCCAGCGACAGCGTGTCTGATCGCAGCGTCGTGGACACCAGGGGGTCGTTGAACCATCCCAAGGTGCTGAACGCGGCCGCCGGCCTGAGATACGTATCGAAGCGGCGGCGCTGAAACTCCTGCTCGTCGCGGCGCGCGCGGCCGAAATCGAAGTATCCCTTGTACGGGACGCGTCCCACCACCGGGAACCACCAGCGGTGGTACGCGAGCCGGTCTCGATACGCCGCCGACAGGACCAGCACGAGCGTGTCGCGATCGAGTTGGGAGAATGAGGTGAAGCTCTTCCCGACATCCAGTCCCAATGCGCTGTCGGCGTAAGCGCGGGCGTCGAGGACGATGCGCAGCTTCGCGCGCGTGGCGCGCGGCACGGTGGTATCCGCGACGAGGTCCGCGATGGCGCGCCGCCGCCACAGGATCCTGGATTCCTCCCACGCGGCGCGCGCCGAGTAGCGTCCCGTCTCCGTGAGCGTGAGGAACACCAGCGCGACGAACGCCACCGTCGCGAGTGCTGCAAGTCCCCATCGCAGCAGTCGACGCAAGTGACGCGCAAAGGCCGACGCAAGCCGCTGACGCATGACGCGTGACGCGTGGTCTTTATCTCCCGACAAGCCGTCCCCCGCGCTATTATGCTTACTGTGTCTTTCGTCCATCTCCACTGTCACTCGGAATATTCCCTGCTCGACGGTGCGAACCGGGTCGACGATCTCATTCGGCGCGCCCAGGAGCTCGAGCAGCCCGCCCTCGCCATCACCGACCACGGCAATCTGCACGCGGCCTGGGATTTCCAGGAGAAGGCGAAGCAGGCGGGGATCAAGCCGATCATCGGGATGGAAGCCTACGTCGCCCCTGGCGATCGGCGCCAGCGCAGTCGCACCGCCTCCGGGGCGAAGCCGTACTACCATCTCATCCTGCTCGCCCGCGACGCCGTCGGGTACCGGAACCTCGTCAAGCTGTCCTCACTCGCGTACACCGAAGGGTTTTACACCAAGCCGCGCGTCGATCGCGAGCTGCTAGCCAAGTACAGTGAAGGGATCATCGTGTCGTCGGCGTGCCTGGCCGGCGAAATCGCCACGCACCTGCTCTCCGACGACTTCGATGGGGCGCGCGAGGTAGCCGCTTGGTACGCGGACGTGTTCAAGGACCGGTACTACCTCGAGGTCCAGGCCCACGCGTCCGAAGGGCAGTCGGTTCTCAACGAGCGCGTCTTGAAGCTGGCCACGGAGGTTGATCTTCCCGTGGTCGCGACGAATGACGCGCATTTCCTGACGAAGGACGACCACGACGCGCACGACGTGCTGCTCTGCATCGGCCTCGGAAAGGATCGGGCCGATCGCGATCGCATGCGCTACGACAACGGCCTGTACTTCAAGTCGGCGCCCGAAATCGCCTCGAGCTTCCCCGGCCGGCCAGACGTGCTCGAGAACACGCTGCGTATCGCGGACGAAGTATCCGTCGCCTTCGAGAAGAAGTACCATTTGCCATCGTTTCCCCTGCCGGCGGGTGTCACGAGCGAGAATGACCTTTTGACGGCGCTGGCGACGGAGGGAGCCAGGAAACGCTACGGCGATCCACTTCCCGCGCCCGTCAAGGAACGGCTGGACTACGAGCTCTCCGTGATCACGAAGACCGGCTATGCCGGCTATTTCCTGATCGTCGCCGATTTCATTCGCGCCGCTCACGAGCGGGGGATCCCGGTGGGCCCCGGGCGCGGTTCGGCCGCCGGATCGCTCGTCGCCTACGCGCTGCGAGTCACCAACGTCGATCCGCTCACCTTCGATCTGCTGTTCGAGCGCTTCCTGAATCCGGAGCGCGTGTCGATGCCGGACGTCGACATCGACTTCTGCTTCGAGCGCCGGGGCGAAGTGATCGAGTACGTCCGCGAGAAGTATGGCCGCGATTCCGTCTGCCAGATCGTGACGTTTGGCACCATGAAGTCGCGCGCGGCCGTCAAGGACGTGGGTCGGGTCCTCGGATTCACCCCACAGGAGACGGATGCGCTCGCGAAGCTGATTCCGAACCAGCCGAACTATTCACTCACGGTCAAAGACGCGATCGCGGAGATCCCGGAAGTCCGGAAACTGTACGGCGACGACGAGCGGTATCGCCAGTTGCTCGACTACGCGATCGCCCTCGAGGGATTGAGCCGGCACACCGGCGTCCACGCCGCGGGCGTGGTCATCGCGCCGGGACCGGTGCAGGACTACGTCCCCGTCTGCACGCAGACGTCGAAGGGCGCCGGATCGAGCGACGACGAGCAAGTGGTCGTGAGCCAGTACGACATGAACGGCCTCGAGAAGGCGGGCATGTTGAAGATGGACTTTCTCGGCCTCACCACTCTCACCGTCATTCACGACGCGCTCATCATGATCGCGGAGCGTCGCGGCGAGACCATCGATCTCGACGTCATCCCGTTGGAAGATCCGGACGTGTACCGGATGCTCCGCGCGGGGCGCACGGTAGGCGTGTTTCAGTTCGAATCGCCGCTGGCCACGGACATGCTGCGCGGCATGCGCTGCGACCGCTTCGACGACCTGGTGGCGTCCAACGCCCTGATGCGTCCCGGCCCGCTCGACGCGGGCATGCACCGCGTCTACCAGCGACGCAAGAAAGGCGAAGAGGCGGTTTCCTATCCGCTGCCGGAGTTGGAGGCGATCCTCAAGCCGACGTACGGCGTCATCACCTATCAGGAGCAGGTGATGCGCATTGCCCAACAGCTGGCGGGGATCTCGCTCGCCGAGGCCGACGTCCTCCGAAAAGCGGTGGGAAAAAAGGACGCGGAGCTCATCAAGCAGGAGCTCGGCAAGTTCGTCGAGAAAGCCGTCGCGCGGAAATACGACCGCCGCATCATCGAAGAGCTGGCGGGACAGATCGAGACGTTTGGCCGGTATGGCTTCAACAAGTCGCACTCGGTTGCGTACTCCGTCATCTCGTACCACACGGCGTGGCTCAAGGCCCACTTTGCGCCCGAGTACATGGCGGCCCTGCTGTCGTCCTCGATCGGCGACACCGACAACGTCGTCAAGTACATCGCGGAAGCGAAGGAGCTTGGGCTTGAAGTCCTGGCGCCGGATGTCAACGAGTCGGGCTACAAGTTCACGGTCGTCGGCGACACGCGGCTGCGGTTCGGGCTCGGCGCCATTCGCAATGTCGGCCACGCCGCCATCGATTCGATTCTCGCGGCTCGCGCCGAGCGGCCGTTCACCGACCTCTTCGATGTGTGCGAGCGAGTCGACCTGCGGCTGTGCAACAAGCGCGTGTTCGAAGCGCTCATCGCGAGCGGCGCTTTGGATTCTCTCGGAAGCGAGCGGGCCCAGAACTGGGCCGCCCTGGATACGGCGCTGCACGAGGCGTCGCTCAGGCAGCAGGAGAAGGAAAGCGGCCAGGTGTCGCTCTTCGGCGACATGTTTGCTGACGGCGCGCCAGCGCCGGCCGAGAACGAACCGGGCGCGCGCAGCGCGACCGCCGAGAACGCGGAGAACGCGGAGAACGCGGAGAACGCGCGCGCCGCGCGCTTTCCAAACGTCGCGCCGTGGTCCGAATCTGAGCGGCTCTCGAAAGAAAAGGAGATTCTGGGCTTCTACATCTCCGGGCATCCGTTGGAACCCTACCAGCTCGAGTGCGAGCTGTTCGCCACGCATATGGTCTCGCAGCTCGGCACGTGGACCGGAGATCCGATCGCGCTTGGCGTCGTCATCACAGTGATCAAACGGCAGATCAGCAAGCGATCGGGTTCCGAGTTCGCGCGGCTGACAGTGGAAGATTTCTCGGGATCGAGTGAGGTCTTGATCTTTCCCGAGAAGTGGGCCGCCATCGCCGATCAGGTGAAGACCGACATTCCCGTCCTGCTCAAGGGCGGCTACTCGAAGCGCGACCGGGACGTCGAGGGCCCGACGTTCATCATCGAATCGGTGACCAAGTTTGCCGACCTGGCTTTCTCGGGGCAGATCGGCGTCGCGATCACGCTCGGCCAAGGAAAAGAGGTGAACTCGGATGTGCTCCGCGACGTTCGGGCGGTCATCGAAACGCACTCGACTGGAAGCACGGTCGCTCCCGCCCTCGAGGTGAGGTGGCGCGCGGAGAACGGCGGTAACGCCGGCACGCGGCTGCGCTCCAAGTCCCTTCGGCTGCCCGCCTCGCACGCGGCGCTGACGGAGTTACGGGCTTTGCTCGGTGCGGACAGGGTGCATCTCGTCCGCGCCGGCTGAGTGGCCTAACATATCTCTATGGCCACGGCCACCCTGGACTTTGAGAAACCCATCCTCGAGCTCGAGCGCCAAATCGACGAGCTGAAGCGGCTCGCCGGCGATCGCCAGTTGGACGTCGCCCAAGAGATTGCGCCGCTCGAGCGAAAGCTCACCGAGCTGCGCGAGGAGATTTACCGGAACCTCACCCCGCTGCAGCGCGTCCAGGTTGCGCGTTCCAACAAGCGCCCCTTGTCCGACGATTATTTCCGGACGGTGTTCACCGACTTCATCGAGCTGCACGGCGACCGGCTGTACCGGGAAGACGCGGCGATCATCGGCGGATGGGCGCGTCTGGACGGCGAAACGGTGATGGTCATTGGCCACCAGCGGGGCCGCGACACCAAGGAGAACTTGAGGCGCAACTTCGGGATGCCGCACCCCGAGGGGTATCGCAAAGCACTGCGGCTCATGAAGCTCGCCGAGAAGTTCCACGTTCCCGTGCTCACGCTCATCGATACGCCGGGCGCCTGGGCGGGGCTCGGGGCGGAAGAGCGCGGACAATCGGAAGCGATCGCCCGCAATCTCTTCGAGATGAGCAAGCTGGAAGTCCCGATCATCGCGACGATCATCGGCGAGGGAGGGTCGGGCGGAGCGCTCGCCCTCGGCGTCGCCGATCGCGTGTTGATGCTGGAGAACGCGATCTATTCCGTCATCACCGTCGAGGGATGCGCGGCGATTCTTTGGAAGGACGGCAAGAGCCCCGAGATGCGCGAGAAGGCCGCGACCGCGCTCCGGATCACCGCCCCGGACTTGTTCGAGCTCAAGGTCATCGATGAGATCATCCCGGAGCCGCGCGGCGGAGCACATGCCGACCATCAGATGGTCGCGACGAATGTCCACGACGTCCTGCTCCGCCACATCGACGAGCTGCGTCGCGTGAAGCCGGACAAGCTCGTTCGCCGGCGGCGGGAGAAGTATCTCAGAATGGGGCAGTATCTGGAATAGGTGCTAGGTGTTAGGTGCTAGGTGCTCGGTGAACAACCGGCACTTAGCACCCAGCACCTTGGACCTAGCACCTAAGACCTATGCCCATCATCGAGGTCGCCTTCAAGGGCAATCGCCGCGAGTTCTTTCTCTGGGAGGCGGAGGACAACATCCCGGCGGTCAGCACCGCGGTCATCGTCGAAGTGGACCGTGGCGAGGATCTCGGTCACATCCACTCGGTTGGAAGCGCGGCGCTGCATCGCAATCGCGGCGTCCCTCACGGCACCGGCGAGACGCCGCCCAGCAAGCGCGCGCGCCGGGTGGCCACCGCGGACGACGTTCGCAAGCACAATGATCTCCGGTCGCAGGATGAAGAGGCCCGCAAAAAGGCCATGGAGCGTGTGCGGGCCAACTCGCTGGTGATGAAGGTTTCCGATGCCGAATGGCAGTGGGATCGGAAGAAGTTGACCTTCTATTTCACCGCCGAGAAACGCGTCGACTTTCGCACGCTCGTTCGCGAGCTCGCGGCGACGTTCAGAACGCGCATCGAGCTCAAGCAGATCGGCGTCCGCGACGAGGCCAAGCGCCTCGACGGCATCGGCCGCTGCGGAAGGCAGTATTGCTCGGCGTCCTGGCTACCGGAGCTGCGTCCCGTGAGCTTGGGCGTCGCGAAGGACCAACGGCTCTCGCTGAATCCAACTCAGATCTCCGGCGCATGCGGCCGGCTGATGTGCTCCCTGCGTTACGAGCACGAGTTTTACGTCCAGGCGCGCCGTCGCTTCCCGAAGGAAGGAAAAACCGTTCGCACGGCTGCCGGAGAAGAGCGTGTCGTCTCGAACGACATTTTCCGCGAGCGAGTGGTACTGCGCAGTACGGAAGGGGAGATTCGTACCATTCCGCTTGCGCAGCTCCTTCAGGAAACCGACGCCGCGGGAGGAGCGATCATTCCAGCGGTCTCGGACCGCGGGACGCCCGAGGCATCCATGGCGTTGAGCCTCGGCGTTGAGCAAATCGAGAGCGACATGAGAGAGCTTGGCCGCGCGGCGCACGAGCAGGAAGAGGAAGATGCGATCGAGGATGAGGTTGTCGCGGCTTCCCCGGAGCCCATCGCCGAGAAGCAGGATTCGGCTCCGAAGCAACCAGCGGAAGGTCGGCCCCATCGGCGCCGCGGTCGTCGGGGAGGCCGTCGTAATCGTGGCGGTCGCCGCGATGGAGGTGGAGGTGCAGGTGGAGGTGGGCCGGCGTGAGCACATTCTACCTCACGACGGCGATCGACTATGCGAACGGCGAACCTCACATCGGACACGCGTATGAAAAGATCGGGGCTGACGCCATTGCGCGTTATCGTCGTCTGCGCGGCGACGACGTACACTTTCTCATCGGGATGGACGAGCACGGGCAGAAAGTCGCCCAGGCCGCCGCGCAGCGCGGGATAACCCCGCAGCAACAGGTGGACGAGATCGCCGGCTTGTTCCAGGAAATGTGGCGCAAGCTCGCGATCTCGAATGACCGATTCATGCGCACCACCGAGGAAGGCCACAAGTCCGGCGTGCGCGCGCTGATCAAACGCATCTTCGACAACAATCCCGACGACTTCTACGAGCGCTCGTACAAGGGCTGGTATTGCGTCGGCTGCGAGTCGTTCAAGCAGGATGCCGAAATCGTGAACGGCCGTTGCGTGCTGCATCCGACGCGCGTGCTCGATTGGGTGGAGGAGCGCAATTGGTTCTTTCGGCTCAGCAAGTACGAGGGCTTTCTCAAGCGATTGCACACCGATCGGCCCGACTTTCTTCAGCCGGATTCCCGGCGCAACGAGATCCTGTCGGTGCTCGACCAAGGACTCGAGGACATCTCGGCGAGTCGTTCGCGATTGGCGTGGGGTGTGTCCTTTCCCGCTCCCCTATCCACGGGGGAAACACAGACGACGTACGTCTGGTTCGACGCGCTCCCGAACTATTTGACGGCAACCGGCTTTCCGGCGAAGGGCTTCAAGGACCGTTGGCCGGCGCAGTTGCACGTGATCGGCAAGGACATCACGCGCTTTCACAGCATCATCTGGCCGGCCATGCTCCAGGCGGCGGAGCTTCCGTTGCCAGAGCGCGTCTGGGCGCATGGCTTCGTCCTGCTCGGCGGCGAGCGCTTCAGCAAGTCGGCCGGCGTGAAGCTCGACCTCCACGAAGCGATCGATCGGTACGGTTCGGACGCGTTCCGGTACTACCTGCTGCGCGAGGTGCCCTTCGACACGGACGGCAGCTTTTCGTGGGAGCGATTCGAGCATGTGTATACGTCCGAG